>NZ_JBNCKT010000002.1:189385-211519 GCF_049841675.1 Micromonospora sp. DT4 | reverse complement strand
CGCGAAGCCGCCCGACGCATCAACGCCGAACGACTTCTCACTGCGTAGCCGTCCAGTTACCCGACAGTCTCTCAGAGCGCTGCGGCCACGACCCCGAATCCGCCGACCCACGGTCGGACAAATGACGTGCACCGCCAGCCAGCGGAGAGGCACCTCAAGGGGTGGTGTGCTTCATCGAAAGCGGGCGACCAAGCGGTAACAGGGACGAAACCTAAATGTCCTCATCTGGGCTGAACCCCGGGCCCTGCCCGCCCGTTTGGTCGTCACATCAGAGTCTTGCGCTGGTGGCAACGGCAACGGCAACGGCGCCGCCGACCGCTGTGCCTGCGGGGCCGAACGAGGAGACACGAATGCCGGACATCGTGGAAGCTGACTGCATCGACTACGCCAGCACCTGGGTCCCGTCCGGTCAATGGCTCAGCCTCGACGGCGGCACGGTGCCCGACGCGGTGTACGAAACGAGGGCTCTCCCCGGAATCCACCAGGTGCACATCGACCCGGCCGCGATCGATGCCTGCCACATCGCCGGCACCCTGCGCAACCAGCCGCTGGACGTGATCGCGTCTATGGTGCACGTCCCGATGGCGCTCGAGGCCGGTCTGGACGCCGTCTCTGCCCACGCCGACCACCTCGGCCTGCCGGTCCTCGTCCGCTCCCCGCAGTCGCTCGAGCTGACCGGACCACGGGTCATGCCGTTCGAGACGTACGAGGATCCCGGTGCCGTGCTCGTGCTGCCGACCGAGCACCTGGCGGACGTGCTCTCCACCGCCCGTGGGACGGACGCCGATCTCGCTACGTTGCTGCCGCAGGTGAACCCGTGGCACGGTGTCGGCGGGGACGTCACCACGAACTGTGTGCTGAGCGCCATCGGCGTCGACATCTCCCTGCAGGAGGGCGAGGCGTTCCAGGTGCCGCCGTCCGAGGCGATGCCCGTCGAAGACCTGGTGAACTGCGCGGGCAGGCCGATGGCGACGGTGCCCGACCTGGCCTTCGTCACGAGTCTGATGACGTCCGCGCCGCGGGGCAGCCGCGGAATCCTCGTCGTGGGCGAGCCGACGCGTGATCAACGTGACCCGCAACGAGAACGGTCTCATCTACCTCGACGGCGTGCGCGGCGTCGAGGTGGACCCGATCGAGTTCGAGGGTGCTCACCTGCGCTTCGTCGCCACGACCGACGGGGTGCTCGACGGTCCGCTGGATGCGGCCCTCGACCAGGGGCACGCGGGTCTGGCGGGTATGTACGGGCACACGGCAGCAGCGGCCAGAGTGGCAGCGGGCAGTACAGCAACCACCATGCAGCCCAGGTCGGGCGCACCGGCGGGCTCGCGCGGAATCGTGCTGATCCGTGGCCTCGACACTCCCGCCGCCCACTCGTTCAACGTGGTGCGGGACGAGCATGGCGTGAATTTCCTGGACGGCCAGCGGGCCGGGCTCGCCCGTCGTCCGGAGACCCTGGCAGCCGTGGCGTTCCTGCCGCTCTCCCACGGGATCGCGGTGCCGGATTCGTATCCGGCCATCACCCTGCCCGAGCGCTCGGAGAGTGGTTTCTCCGACTCGGACATGCCGGCGACGACCATCGGGTCGGGTCAGGTGCACGCCGGCGAGCCGATCGAGGCGGTTGCTCCGCCGAGTTGGTCGTTGCGTACGCCCAGCGGTGTCACGGCACACGGCGACGTGCACGTCGTCTCCTCCGACGGCAGGGCCGTGCCGCAGCGGTTCATCGGCCACCTGGCCTCGCAAGCCGACGCCGACCATCCGGTGATCGTGCTGAACGCGCCGCGCCCCGACAAGCCGGCCCTCGCCGCGGACGTCGCCACGCTCAACTACCTGCTCGAGCAGTTCGCCCAACGCGCCCAGCTGCCGGTGGTGGTCAGCCGTGGCAGGGCTCACAGCGACCTGCTCGACGTCGCCGAGCGGTACGGCGCCACGGTCCTGGAGCCGACCCTGGCGAAGGCCGGCGGTGTGGGCCTACAGCTCGACCAGCACCAGTGGAAGGCCGTTTCTCCGAGGCAGGAGGAGGGACGCGTCGACGCCGCGAACTCGTCCGCCGACGTCTGGCCCGGGATCACCGCTGGGGTCCTGGACGCGGCGAGAAGGTTGGCGCGGCCGACCGACGCGATCACCCGTGTCGACGACGCGCTCGGCGAGCTGATCTGGGCCCGCGACCTCGAGGCGAGCCGCGAGGTCTTCCAGCGGCTGGCCGAGCGGTGGTCCCCGGAGCAGATGAAGGCTGGCCTGGAGCAGGTCAACCAGATGAAGGTACGGGTACCGGACCAGCCGGCGTTGAGCGTCTACGCCCCGGTACTGGAATTCGGCGCGGTCAAACAGGCCGACATCGTCTTCGACTATGCGACCGCCCAGCCGGATCTGCGCCCGAAGGTGCTGCTCGACGCGGTGGGTCAACTTGACGCCGCCGGCAAGCTCGACCAGCCCATCGCTGCCGACGGCGGCCTCACCACGAAACGGCTGGCGGCGATGGTCGACGATGTCGGCGTCACCGACATCTCCAAGTCGGTGCTCACCGTGCTGGGCGACATCAAGGCGGGAAGGTTCGCCAACGCCGACAGCTTCATCGCCGCCAACAAGGGCGGGCTCACCCCGGAGCAGAAGGGGCAGTGGGTGGACGCCATCGCCGGTCTGTACGTGACCATGCCGGGCAACGTCGACCAGCTCCACCAGCTCTCCGAGGGCGTCCTGCAGTGTTGATCATGTCCGTGTCGTCGCAGGCCAGGTCCACCGCCGGAGAGCAGCCGATGGTTCGTACGGCGGCGGTGGTCCTGGTCACTGACCTGCGCGCCGGTCTGTGGCACCGTGCAGGGCGACCATCGCCGTACCGAGAGAAGGCCATGCTCCCCAGCGCCGCCGAGACACACCCGCCGTCTCCCGTCGTCGAACTGTGCGACGTGACGTTCCAGCGGGATGGCAAGCAGATCCTGCACGGCATCGACCTCACCGTGCGCGAAGGTGAGCACTGGGCGCTCCTCGGCCCGAACGGCGCGGGCAAGAGCACACTGCTGGGCTTCTGCGGCGCACTCACCCATCCCAGCTCGGGAACCGTGCGAATCCTCGGCCAGCAACTCGGCCGCGTCGACCTGCAACAGTTGCGCAGGGCGATCGGTCACGTGAACCCCCGCCATCCGCTGCGGTCACCCCTGACCATTCGTGAGGTCGTCCTGACCGGGCTCGTCGCGTCGGTTGACCTGCCGCCGCGTTGGCAGCCGACCCGCGACGACCGTGACCGGGCGGATTCGCTGCTGGGCACGTTCGGGCTGGTCGACAGGGCCGACGAACGCTGGCCCACCCTCTCGCAGGGCGAGCGGGGTCGTGCCCTGATCGTCCGGGCGCTCATCAGTCAGCCGCGGCTGCTGCTGTTGGACGAGCCCTCGACCGGTCTCGACGTCGCGGCCCGGGAACAGTTGCTCGAGACAATCGATCTTCTCCGCGAGGCCCACCCCCGTCTCGCTTCGATCATGGTCACCCATCACCTCGAGGAACTTCCGGCGACGACCACCCACGCGATGCTTGTCAGCGGCGGCAGCGTGGTCGCCGCCGGTCCGGCCGACGCGACGGTCACGACCGCCCAGGTGTCGGCGGCCTTCGCGCACCCCATCGAGGTACGCCACGAGGACGGGCGCTGGGCGGCCCGCGCCGGGTCCGTCCGCCGGTTGACGGTCGCCACCGGCTGACACCTTTCCGGTACGCCTGTGACAGACCGCTGCCCGGCGCCCCCGCTGTGAGGGTGCCGGGCAGCGGCGGTGCTCAGAGGGAGATCCGGTCCGACTTCTCCCAGGTGCTGACCTTGGTTCGGTTGGCGATCAGCGGTTTGACACCGGCGCTCTCCGCCACCACGTAGCGCTTGCCCAGGTTGTGGTCGTGGCTGGAGGCATCGATGCCCCGGACCGTGTAGCCCGCCGATTTCGCGGCGCTCGTGGACGTCGCGGCGCTGCGCGCGCCCGGGCGATGCCGGCGTTCGCTCGGCCGCCACCATCGACTGTCGGGTCCGCGGCCTGCGCCGGCTGCGTCACGCCGAGCGCCGCACCGACCGCAAGGCCGGCGGGCATCAGCACGCAGAGCAATCTGCTAGGCATGGTGAGCTGCCTTCGGAACAGGCGCGGCCCCGGTCCCGAAGAGAGGGACCGGGGCCGCGCCGCGTCGTTACTGGATGAAACTCCACAGCTGGTCGCGCTGGCCGGCGACGATGTCCCACTGCTCGACCCACTTGCCGTTCCAGGTGCCGTCCGACACCGGTCCCAGGTCGTCGCCGAGGATGTCCAGCGTCTTACCGGTCGCGTGGTTACGGACGTACCATTTGCCGCCGCCAGCGGCCTGGAGATACCACTGCTGCGTCGGGTCCGCCGGGTTCAGCTTCACCTGGAGGACCTTCGCGCCGTCCCACGTTCCGCCGGATTCGAGGCCCAACGCGTGACCGCTGAACGCGTTCACGAAGACGATGTAGCCGGCGGTCGGGGCCGCCGTCACCTTCCAGTACTGATCGGCCTGGTCCCTCTTCAGCCAGAGCTGGACGTGCGCGCCGACGCTCTTGTTGGTGTCCCAGTCCGGCAGCTCGGCCACCGAGTTGGTCCAATCGTTGAGCAGCTTGTACTTCTGACCCACCTGAAGCCCCGAGATGGTCGCCGGCGTGGCCGGCGGCTGGGCGACGGCCGGGCTCGGCGAGGTGGTGGATGGATCGTGACCCTGGGATCCGCCGCCGGCCGGGGGAACGGCGACGGGGCTGCCGCCCGTCGGTGTCGGCGTCGGGCTCGGGCTCGCAGGCGTCGGCGAACTGCCGGGCTTTTCCGTGCCGCCGCCCAGCCGGGTGTCCTTCTCGTACGCTGAGACGTACTGCGGCGTCGCGTCGGCGAGCTGGGGAACGTTCGCCCTGGGCACCCCACCGGCCGCGCGGACCGTCATGTCGCCCCACTGGAAGGCGGCGAGAGCGAGCCGGTACGGCTCGGCGCCGTTCAGGTCGGTCAGCTGTGCGCCCAGGTCGCACATGGCCAGGCCGAGCGCCGGGATGGCGTCGTTCGGGTTCCATACCGAGCCCGACGCCGTCGCGCGGTACTGGCTCCACAACTCAGGGCTGAACTGGGCGATGCCCTGGTTGCCGTCCGGTGACCGCAGGTTGGCGTCGAACTTCGACGCCGCCATCAGCTGCGCCGCCACGAGTGGTGGGGTGACGGCCGGGCACACCGAGCCGGCCTTGCGGATCGCGGCGACGTAGGCGTCCGGCACGGGGATCGGCGCCGACGGCGAGGACTGCGCGGCCCTGGCGTCGATGCGGAACGGCTGCTGGTCGGCGTACCAGCGCGCGTACGCCTCAAGGCGGTTGACGTAAACCCGGGCGGCGTCCGGGATGCCTTTGGCCTTGGTGACGGCCGCGAATCCGCTCTTGTCGGCCGCCATGGCCAGCGGCCACAGGTCGCCGGTGAGCCCGGCGGCCCGCAGGCGGCCCATCGTGTCGCAGGTGTGATGGGCCAGGGCGTAGATGTTGGCCTCGCTGTCCGCCCGGTTCGCGTTTTTGGCCGGACGCCAGAGCTTCCAGTCGTCGTCGTCGAGGCCGGCGACGCCCCGGCTGTCACCCGTGTTGAAGCCCGACGCCATCATGATCTGGGCGGACAGGCGGGACGGGTTCAACGTCGGGCACGACAGGGACGCCGCGACGATCGTCTCGGACAGCGCGGGCGGCACGGGCGCGCCGGCAACCGCCTCCGCGGCCACCGCTGCCGGACCGTCACCCGCCATCGGTAGAACACCAGCCATGAGGGTAAGGACACTCAACCCGGCGACCGCCGCGTGCCGGCGGCCGAGTCGGGAGAACTGCCATCGGTTGGGTCGAGGACTTCGGCTGAACGGAGTCACTGCTACACACCTTCACGCCACGGTGGTACGGGTCGATGAGGTAACGGCCCGACACGGATGCCGGTTCACGCTTTCGCTTCGTCGCCGAGAAAATTCGTCGACATCGTGAACCGGTGGCTGGCCCACGTCGTCTGGCTGGCGTGGCCGACCGGCGTGCCGGTCGGTCGGCCGCGCGGAGGGGTCCGTGGCGACGACGAAGGTGATTCCATGTCCTGCAACACCCGCTCGGCCGGACGCATCGGCCTGGTCGTCGCGATCGTACTGGCGCTGCTCGGGCTCACCGCCCAGGCGGCGTCGGCCGCCGCCGAGGACGTGAAGTACTACACGGTGACCACGTCGTACGCTGGGAAGCCGGAGAACCTCACCGAGATCGCCGACCGGTTCCTCGGTAGCGGCTCCCGATCGTCGGAGATCTTCAATCTGAACACCGGCCGGAAGCAGCCCGACGGCCAGGCCCTCACGGATCCGGCGAAGGTGAACCCGGGTTGGCTGCTGATCCTGCCGTGGGACGCGGTCGGTGCCGGTGTGCAGCATGGTGTGCTCGGGGACAAGTCACCCACCACGGTGCCCACGCCCACGCCCACGCCGAGGTCGTCGTCGCCGTCCCCCGGCACGACGAAGCCCGGCAAGGGCACGACGTCGCCCGGTTCAACCGCGAAGCCCGGCCAGAGCCCCAAGCCGGGTACGAAACCGAAGCCGGGCCAGTGCGCGACCGCCTCGACGTCCTCGTCCAAGTCGAACTGGGCCACCCTTCGGCTCGCACCGGACCAGGCGTGGCCCACGAGCAGGGGCAACGGTCAACTGGTCGCCGTGGTCGACTCCGGTGTCGACGGCAGCCTGCCGCAGTTGGCCGGCCACGTCTCGGAGGGGATGGACATCATCGCCGGGTCGGGGCGGGGCGACACCGACTGCCTGGGGACCGGCACGGGGATGGCCGGACTCCTCGTGAGCCAGGACGGGGGGTCGAGCGGTATCGCTCCCGATGCCACCGTCATGCCGGTCCGGATCACCGACGCCGCCGGCAAGGCCCGCGCCGAGGACAGCGCGTCGGCGATCACGGCGGCGGCCGAGGCGGGCGCGACGGTGATCGCGCTCGGGTCACACGTGGACACCAACGACTCGGGCGTCCTCGCGGCGATCAACGGCGCGGTGGGCAAGGACGTCGTCGTGGTGGCGTGCTCCTCGTTGGCCTCGGTGGCGGCGGCGCAGACCGCCAGGACGGCCCCGGGTCTGCTGCGGGTTGGCGGCATCGGCATGGACGGGCAGTGGGCGGCGGACTACCGCCTCGGCGGCATCGACGTCGTCGCGCCCGGTGTCAACATCACCGAACTCGGCATCACCGGCACCGGCTCGTCGGCGCGTTCGGGCACCCAGTACGCGGTGGCGTTCGTGGCCGGCGCCGCGGCGCTGGTGCGGGCCGCGTACCCGGATCTGACGGCGCAGCAGGTGGCCCACCGGATCGAGGCGACCGCGCAGAAGATGGGCAGTGGCAAGGTGCCCGACGCCCGGTACGGCTACGGCCTGATCGACCTGGTGGCGTCGGTTACCACACGGCTGCCGGAGGAGGTCACCAAGGCCAACGTCGGTGGCACACGGACGAGCGGCGGCGGGATGACCGACGGTCGTACGACTCTCCTGGTGGTCGTGATCCTGCTGGCGCTGGCCGCGGCCGTGATGCTGGTCCTGCGTGTGCGGCGGCTGCTGCGTGAAGACCGATCCTCGGATGAGGATTCCTTCACCGAACCCAGTCCGGTCCGAGGCTGACCCAGGGGCGGGCGTCCCCGTCTGGACCCTTCGGGCGTCCCCTTTTGGGGACGTCCGAAGGTGTGCAACAACGTCATGACACTTCTGGTGATCGCTGACATGGTGGCCCGGTGCTACATATGTCCTCAGGTCTTCGTGGCCCGGACGAACCCGAGGCGGCTCAGATCGTCCCGTACCAGGCGGCGGCCGTGACCGATGAGAGCGACGAGGAAGCGCTGCGACACCTGGAGCAGGTCCACGGGCCGGTGTTGCTCAGCTTCCTGACCCGGCTGACGCGCGGCGACGTCCACCGCGCCCAGGACATCGTCCAGGAGGTGCTGCTGAGAGCGTGGCGGCACCCCGGCGCCCGCAACGCGGACGGGCGCTGGAGTCGGGGTTGGCTCCTCACCGTCGCCAAGCGCATCTTCATCGACCAGCTTCGCGCCGCGAACGTTCGCCCCGACGAGCGTTCCGACGAGCTCATCGACACGTACGCGGGCGCGGGCGACGCTTTCGAACAGATGATCGACGCGCAGGAGGTGCAGGCCGCCCTCAACTCGCTTCCGGAGCGGCTGCGGGTCACCCTCGTCGAGGTGTACTTCCAGGAACGGTCCGTGGCCGAGGTCGCCGAACTGCTGGCTGTCCCGCCGGGCACCGTGAAGTCGCGGAGCTTCTACGGGCTCAAGGCGCTCCGTGAGGCGCTGATCGCCCGAGGATTCGTGTTTCGGCCTCCAACGAAAGGACTAATGTCCGACGAACCGTGAACCGCCGCCACCGCCGCGCCGTCTGGTGAGCGCCGACTCCTCCCGGACGTTCTAGCCACAAAGAGTGGATCATGAAGAAGCGTGCAAAGCTGCGGCGCGTGTGGCACCGCCTCCTGGCGACCAGACGCGGACATGCCGAGATGGGTGCCTTCGGGCCCTCCGTGAGTTCCGAGGACAAGGTGTGGAAGAGCGCGTCCCCGCGGCCCGGCTATGTCACCAACGCGTACGACGGGTTGAACTCCTCGCCCGCCGAGGGTGCCCCGCCGCGACTGTTCGCTCCGCGCCCGGACCGGCAGTGGGAGCGCAAGGACGTCGGTGGCGGCACGGCCTGGATCGCCAACCGGAACTCTGGCAAGGTCCTGGAGATCGACGGGGCGGACCAGGCGCCGTCCGGCAGGAACTCCACCTGGAACGGAATTCCGGTCAACAGGTCGGGCAGGCTGACGGCGCAGCAGGATCAGAGGCGGCGACTGCTCGGGTCCTGAGACAGGAAGCTGGGCGGAGAAGAGGGGCGGGCAGCGTGCGGGGCGCCCACATCGAGGAGGAGCAGCTCGCCCTCCACTACCTGGGTGCGCTCGACCCTGGTCAGAGTGATCTGATCCACCGCCACCTTCAGATGTGCGCGTGCTGCCAGGCCCATGCCGACGAGATCGTCGAGACGGTCGCGGCGCTGGCCCTGCTCGGCGAGCCGGACGAGGCAGTCACCAGCGACGAGGATGTCGACCCGTCCACCCGGCCCGGTGGCCGATGAGCGGCGGCGCCGGCGACCCGCACGTCACCGAACTGCTCACCCCGTACTACCTCGACGTGCTCGACCGCGTGGAGGGATCGCTGGTGACGGCGCACCTCGGCGACTGCGCCGACTGCCGGGACGCGGCCGAGGCCGTGATCGAGACGATCGCCGTGCTGGCACTGCTGCCGGAGAAGGACCGGGAGGAGCTGCTCGACAACTTCGGTGCGCTGAACCGCACCGGCCCACCCCCGGCGCGGTTCGTCGAGTTCCTCGCACACCAACCGGAGCCGGAGCCCACACCGGGCCTGCGGCGTCGACTCCGGGACCGGGCCGGGCCCATGGCGTCCAAGGCCGCCAGGTCCAGAGCCGCCAGCCCCGAAGCCGCCGCGTCCTTGGCCGCCGACATTGCTGAAGCCGGCAGGTCGGGAGCCGGCGGCTTCGGAGCCGGCAGGTCCGGAGCCGGCAGGTTCGACAGTCACCTGCCCGAACCGCAGCCGCCCGACCCGGTGGACCCGACACCGGTCACCCAGCCGCTGGTCGCACGCCCACTCACCACGTCACCACCCGCGCCGGAACGCACGACTTCGGCGTCGGCAGCCGCCCCACCGGTGGCCTCTCCGGCCGCTCGGCTGCCGTCCGTGCTGCCGTCCGTGCTGCCGTCCGCGTCGCCGTCCGTGCTGCCGTCGTCCGCGCCCGTCGCGACGAAGCCCGTTGGACAACAGGCCGCCGCGCCGTCGGCAGCGGGACCGCCACCCCCGGCGGCGGCTCCGGCCGCACCAGCGCCAGCCCCGGCCGCGCCAGCCCCGGCCCCGGCCCCGGCCGCGCCAGCCTCAGCATCGGACGCGTCGGCCCCGGCTGTGCCGGTCCCGGCCCCGGCCCCGGCTGTGCCGGTTCGGGATGGGTCAGCGCGAGCATCGGACCCGGTGCCTCGCGTCGCGCCAGGGCCGGCCGCACGTCTGTCGGGCATGCCCGGATCGACCCGACAGTCGTCGTCCGAGGCGCTGTCCTCCGAGCCGATCGTTCCCACCGCCGAACGCCCGGGTCCGACCCGGTCGGCCGGTCCGGAGGAGCCAGCCCTCGGGAGCGCCGGGCCGCTGCGGACCCAACGGCAGCCGGTCGCGGCCGTCTCCACCGCCCCGGCGGTCGTACGGAACGACCGCAGCCGTCCTGGCGGGGAGGCCCACGCGGAGCGGCGCGGCGTACCGAGACGGCGTCGACGTGGTGCGGTGGTGCGCGCCGGGTTGATGCTCACGACCGTGCTGGCGGTGGCCGGCCTGGCCATCGGGGCCCTGGTGCAGCACGTCGATCGGATCGCGCCGCCGCTCGCGGGGACCGTTACCGCCGTGGCGGCCGACTCGGCCACGGGCGCCTCGCTGTCCGTGGTGGCTACCAGGCAGGGTGACGGCGTGGAGGTCCGGGCCGCCGTCGACGGGCTCCGGAAGGGCACCGGCTATCGCCTGATGGCGGCCACGTCGGACGGCCATGTGTGGCGCGTACTGAGCTGGGAGGCCGACGATACGACGCAGAACGTCAGCGGTCGCCTGGCGGTGCCGCTGGAGTCGGTGGCGTCGTTCACCGTGGCCCGGGCCGGTGGCGGAGCGGTCGTCACTGCGGATGTCCCGCCGCGACGGTGACCAAGGCCTGTTTGATAAGACCGGGCCGGCCTGCGGCGGGCCCGGACGATGCCCGGCGGTGTTGCGGTCGAGGCCGGATCCAACACCGGTATCCGGCCTCGACCGCGCCTTGCCGGATCGCCGCCCGGACTCCGCCTCGGCTCGACCGCCCTTATGAAACAGGCCCTACGTCCGCGTGAGCGCGGGTGCCTCACGCCGCAGGACAGGTAGCACCTCCGCGCCGAGGATGTCGAGCTGTTCCCGGACGACCCGCAGGGGCAGCCCGGCGTGATCGATGAGGAACAGTTGGCGCTGGTAGTCACCGGCGTACTCGCGGAAGCCGAGCACCCGGTCGATGATCTGCTGCGGGCTGCCCACGATGAGCGGGGTCGTCGCGGTGTACTCCTCCAGTGACGGACCCCCGCCGTAGACGGGTGACCTGTCGAAGTAGGGGCGGAACTCGTCGACCGCGTCCTGCGAGCGGGGACGGACGAAGACCTGGCCGCCGAGTCCGACCCTGGCGGGGCCCTTACCGTGTACGGCGCTCCGCTCCCGGTAGTGCGCGACGAGCCGACGGGTGTGCTCCACCGGCCAGAAGATGTGGTTGGCGAAGAAGCCGTCGCCGTACCGGGCGGCCTGCTCGGCGGTCTCCTCGCTGGTGACCGCCGCGTGCCACACGTACGGCGGGGTGCCGTCGAGCGGGCGCGGCAGTGTGGTGTGACCGTGCAGCGGCGTCCGGAAGGTACCGGACCAGTGCACGTCCTCGGTACGCCAGAGCTGGTGCAGCAGGGCGTAGTTCTCCGCCGCGAGGGCGTGCGAGTCGCGGATCTCGTGGCCGAACAGGGGATAGGCCGAGCGGGAGGCGCCTCGACCGAGCATCACGTCGAGCCGCCCTGCGGAGAGGTGCTGCAACGCCGCGTAGTCCTCGGCCAGCCGAACGGGGTCGTTCGTGGTGATCAGAGTGGTGGCCGTGGACAGCAGCAGTCGCGACGTCCGGGCTGCCACGTATCCGAGCAGCGCCACCGGTGACGAGGCCACGTACGCCCCGGAGTGGTGCTCGCCGACGGCGAAGACGTCGAATCCGGCTGCCTCGGCGTGCTCGGCGATGACAGCGACGGCTCGCAGCCGCTCGTGCTCACTCACCGTCCGCCCCTGCACCGGGTCCGGGGTGAGGTCACCCACGCTGTACACACCGAACTGCATCCGACCTCCCGGTATCCGCGCCGACGACGCCTACAGAACGGACTCCTGGGCCACGCGGTTCACCCGCCGAGCTTGGTCCCGCGCAAATTCACCACGAACTCGTGAACCGGGAGGGTCGGCCACGCGTCTGCTGAACGGGAATCTTGGAGGTGACCGTGGCTGAGCCGTCCCGCGCCCCCACCGTGGTAATGCCAGAGCCGCAGGGCTCGGGGCCCGCAGTCGCGATCAGCTGGCGTCAGGAGTTCGTCCGCGCCTACGTGGAGCACGCCGGCGATCGCCCGGCAAGTGAGCGGCTCACGGTGCGCTGGCCCACGCTGGTCACCGTGTCCGCCCTGGTGTGTGTGGGCGCGCTCGTGGTCGGCATCTTCTGGAGCCTGGTCAAGCCGCTACCGGACAAACCTCCGGCCCAGGCCGCCCCACCCAACGGAGTGCTCGCCTCGGGTGCGCCCACCACCTGGAGCATGGTGGCCGGCTGGGACTGCGTAGCCGCGCCGGATCACGGATTCGAGGCGGCCGGACGCACCGCGCAGTGGCGGACCGTCGGCACCGGCGGGTGGAACGGCGACAACTGCCACGGCACGTACGCGACGGTGCCGCCGCCGGCGACAAAGCAGACGAAGGCCGGCGTCGAGTCGGTGACGTGGTGGTTCGCGCCGCCGAAGGGCATGAACACCTGCGCCGTCTCGGTCTATGTGCCCGAGGGGGACTACAACCCCGCCAACCGGGTCCGGTACGCCATGACGCCGGGGCGGGGCGGAACCCCGTACGCCAACTTCACCTTCGACCAGAAGTCGCACGCCGGCACCTGGGCGCCGGCCGGCACCTTCCCGGTGCACCAGAACAAAATCGCGGTCGCTCTCGACCTGGCCGGCAGCACCGGAGGCAAGGGCAGCCGGATCGCGCTCGCCCAGATGAAGGTGGCCTGTGAGACCTGATACCGAAACCCTCGCGCCGATCCCGGCGACGGGCCGGGTGGAACGTGTGTCCACCCGGGGTTGGGGCCGGCACCGCACCATCGGAGCGGCGGTACGCGCCGCCCGGGAGGACACCGTCATCGTGGTGGCCCCGGGCGTCTACCGCGAACAGGTCGTCCTGGACCGCCCGGTCACCCTTCTCGTCGAGGAGGAGGGCACCGCCGAGCTGACCGCCGCCGAGGGTCCGGCGCTCCTCGTCCGTGGGGGCGCGGCGACCGTACGCGGACTGACCGTCTCCGGCACCCGTCCCGGCCAGGTCGCGATCAGCGTGACCGGCGGCTCGCTGACCCTGGAGGCGGCCATCGTCAGCGGCGGAACCGTCGAGGTGTCCGGTGGAGCGGCGGCGGTGCTGCGGCAGTGCGCGGTGCAGGACGTCGCCGGTACGGGCGTGACGGCGACGGACGGCGCGCGGCTCGGTGCCGTCGATGTGCGGGTGGACCGGGTCGACGGGAACGGTGTCGTGCTGACCGGATCGGCGCGCGGCGAGCTGGTGGGCGTCCATCTCGACTCGATCACCGGGGCCGGACTGGTCGCCGGGGGCACCGCCACGGCCGTACTCGATCGGTGTGAGCTGGGCCGGATCGGCGCGGTCGGCGTCGCGATCACCGAGGGGGCCACGGCCCGGCTGACCGACTGCGTATTGCAGGATATCGCGGCCGACGGTGTGCGGGTGACCGGCAGCGCGCCCTTCGACGCGGCCTGGTGGCCGGCGGTCAAGCCCGGCATGCTGGCCGGCGCCCAGGTCGGTGAACCCGGAAACGGTGGAGTCACCCTCCAGCGGTGCCGGATCAGCCGCACCGAGGCGGCGGGACTGCTCCTGGAGGGTTCTCCCGAGGTCCGCGTCGACGACACCGACGTGGAGCGGGCCGGGACGGCGGGGATCCTCGCGACCGGGCAGAGCCGGGTCGCGCTGCACGACGTCCGCGTGGCACACACCGGGCAGACCGCGCTCGCGCTCCGCGACGAGGCCGAGGTACGCGTCTTCTCCGGCGCTCTCACCGACTCGGCCGCGAACGGCGTCTACGCGGCCGGCGGTCGGGTCCTGCTGCGTGACTGCGAGATCCGCGGCAGCGCTCTCACTGCGGTTCACCTGGTCGGCGCGACCGAGGCCACGCTCGTCGACTGCGTGGTGGCGGGTACGCCGGAGATCGGTGTCCGGGCCGGTGAGCGGGTTCTGCTGCACGTGCGGGGCGGGGTCGTCGAGGGTGCCGAGCACCACGGTGTGCACGTCGACGGCGCGGCCGACGCCGTGCTGCGCGACGTGACCGTCACCGGCGGCACGATCGGCGTACACCTCGACACCCCGCACCGCCCGTTGGTGGAGGACTGCCGGATCAGCGCGGCCGTGCAGACCGGCATCGAGGTCGCGGCGGGCTGCGCCCCGACGCTTACCCGGACCAGGGTGGACGGCTGCGGCGCGGCCGGTGTGTTCCTCGGTGAGGAGTCCCGCGCGGTGCTGGAGGCCTGCGAGATCACCGAGGTCGGCGGCAGTGGGCTGGCCGTCTGGGCCGCGGCGGCACCCGTCATCCGCGACCTGCGGTTGAGTCACTGCAAGAAGAATGGTCTCTACTTCGGGCCGGACGCGCACGGTCTCGTCATCGACGCCGAGGTGTCGCACACCGCCTACCCATCCGTCTACGTGGGCAGCGGCGCCGACCCGACACTGCTGCGCTGCCACGTGCACGACGCCGACGAGGACATCAGCCAGGCCGACGGCGGCCGGGCGACCTTCCAGGACTGCTGGAGCACCGACGTCGGCAGCGCCACCTGGGGATCCACCCCGGCCGAGCGTTCCGCGCTCGCCATGCCGGCGCTGGCGACAAGCGGTCACCGGAAATCCGGCGCGAAGGCCACACCGGTCGCCTCGGAGGCAGACCTCGACGGCCTACTCGCCCAACTCGCCGCCCTGGCCGGTCTCACCGGCGTCAAGAAGGACGTCAAGACCATGGTCAAGCTGATGCAGATGGTCCAGCGGCGGCGCGCGGCCGGGCTGTCGCCGCCGCCGATGTCCCGCCATCTGATCTTCGCCGGCAACCCGGGCACCGGAAAGACCACTGTCGCCCGCCTCTACGGCCAACTGCTGGCGGCCATGGGCATGCTCACCAGCGGCCACCTGGTCGAGGTCGACCGCGGCCAACTGGTCGGCGAGTACGTCGGGCACACGGCGCCCAAGACAGAGGCCGCGTTCCGGCGCGCGTTCGGCGGCGTGCTCTTCATCGACGAGGCGTACGCGTTGGTGCCGGAGGGGCAGGGTTCCGACTTCGGCCAGGAGGCGATCTCCACGCTGGTCAAGCTCATGGAGGACCACCGCGCCGAGGTGGTGGTCATCGTGGCCGGCTACCCCGACCAGATGCGGCACTTCATCGCCGCCAACCCGGGCCTGTCGTCGCGGTTCTCGCGGACGTTGACGTTCGACGACTACACCTCCGACGAACTGGTCGAGATCGTCGAAGCCCAGGCCGGGAAGCACGACTACCAACTGTCGCCGGCCGTCCAGTCGGCGCTGCGATCCTTCTTCGAGGCCACCGGGCGGGGTGAGGGGTTCGGCAACGGGCGGTTCGCGCGCAAGGTGTTCCAGCAGATGACCGAGCAACACGCCGCCCGGGTGTTCGAGTTGATCAACCCCACCGACGAACACCTCAGTACCCTGGAGGCGGACGACCTTGCCGGCATCGACGTCGACTTCCGGGAGTGACCTCGGGTGACCAAACTCGCCTTCCACCGCCCGGCGCGGGTCCTGCAACCCGAACTGCCGAACGACACCGTCGTCCTGCCCACCCCGCCCGAGCCGCCGACCGAGAACGAGTCGAATACGGCGTGGAGCCTCGTCCTGCCGCTGCTGTCCAGCGTCGGCATGGCCGCGTACATGGTCACGTTCGGGCGACCCGCGATGATCATCATCGGCATGCTCTTCTTCGTGACGTCCGTCGGTGCGGTCGTCGCCATGCGGATGCAGCAGCGAAGCGTGGCCGGCAAGACCACGCGCCGCCAGCGGCTGCGCTACCGGGGCCATCTCAAACTGTCGCGGGACCGCGCCCGGCAGGTGGCCGCCGCGCAGCGCACGGTGGCGGCGTTCGGCAATCCCGAGCCGGCCCGACTCTGGTCGATCGCCACCACTCGGCAGCGGATCTGGGAGCGCCGCCAGCAGGATGACGACTTCCTGCGTACGCGGCTCGGCTGCGGTTCGGTGCGGCTCGCCACACCGTTGCAGATGGATGCCAACATGGACCCGCTGGCCGACTACGACTGGGAGTCGGCGCAGGCGGCGCGCACTCTCATCGACCAGATGGGACGGGTGGAACGCCAGCCGATGGTGGTCGACGTCGGCAACGCCGGGGTGATCAGCCTCGTCGGTGGCGCCGCCCGCACCGAACCACTGCTGCGTGCTCTGCTCTGCCAGGTGGCCGTGCTGCACGCCCCCGACGACGTGACCATCGCCGTCGAGACGTCCGGCGCACCCCGCTGGGACTGGGCCAAGTGGCTGCCGCACACATTCGAGCCCAAGGCCCGCGGCGAGGCGGGCACCGTGTCGCTGATCGCCTCCGACCCGGAGCTGCTAGGCCCGTACCTCACCCAGGAGCTGGCCCAGCGGATCGAGGCCCAGACCGCACGCAGGTCCCAACTGGCCGTCGAGCGCGGCAGCGCGCCTCGACAACGCCGGCTCATCGTGGCGTTCACCGGATTCGCACCCGTCTCCGAGTGGGGACGCTCCGAGCTGATGAACGCGCTGCTGCTGGCCGCCGGGCCGGAGACCGGACTCACGCTGATCTTCCTGGCGGACCGGGACGCCGACGAGCCCGGTCGCGTCGACCTGCGGGTACGCGTCGACGACAACGGTCACCTGGCCCTCGAGGGTCGCACCGAACTGGTCACCACACCCGCGGTCGACTGCGTGCCGGACGCGGTGACCCCCGAGTTCGCCGAACTGATCGCCCGAGCGCTGGCTCCGCTGCGACTGTCCGACGAGCGTGAGCAGGTGCTGACCCGGACCAGGTCGCTGACCGAGATGGTGCTCGGCGCAGACCCGGTGAGCGCGGACCTGACCGGCCGGTGGGTCGCCCCGGGAGACCCCCGGATGCTGCGGGCACCGATCGGCACCGACGGAGACGGTCAGACCGTCGTACTCGACATCAAGGAATCGGCGCAGGGTGGGTCCGGGCCGCACGGCCTCATCGTGGGTGCGACCGGCTCCGGCAAGAGCGAGCTGCTGCGCACCCTGGCCATGGGCCTCGCGCTGACCCACTCGCCGGAGCTGCTGAGCTTCGTGCTCGTCGACTTCAAGGGCGGCGCCGCGTTCGCCCCGCTGGTCGGACTGCCACACGTCGCCGGGCTGATCACCAACCTGGCCGACGACGCCGCGATGATCGACCGGGTGCTCGCCGCGCTCATGGGCGAGCAGCAGCGACGTCAACGCATGCTGCGCGACGCGGGCAACGTGGACACCATCCGCGAGTACCAGATGCGCCGCGCCAGCGGCGTCACCGACCCGCAGGGTCAACCCCTGGAGCCGCTGCCCTACCTGCTCATCGTCGTGGACGAGTTCGGTGAACTGCTCGCCGGGCGGCCCGACTTCACCGAACTGTTCGTCCAGATCGGGCGGGTCGGCCGGTCGCTCGGCATGCATCTGCTGCTGGCCACCCAGCGACTGGAGGAGGGACGGCTGCGCGGGCTCGACTCGCACCTGTCGTACCGGATCTGCCTGCGCACCTTCAGCGCGGCCGAGTCGCGGACGGTGATCGGGACGCCGGACGCGTACAAGCTTCCGCCGATCCCCGGCTCCGCGTACCTGAAGGTCGACGAGTCGATCTACCAGCGGCTGCGGGTGGCCCACGTCTCCTCGCCGTTCGTCAGCCCCGAGGAGCGGGAGGCCGCCGCCGGCCGGCGCGGTCCGATGCTGGCACCCTTCAAGGTCCGCACGGCCTCCGAGGTCGTCGAGCGGGAACCCGACGAGGACCAGGTCGCCACCCGCAGCGGCCCGACCGAATTGCAGATCATCGTCGAGCGGCTCAGCTCGTTGACCGCGCCCGCCCACCAGGTGTGGTTGCCGCCGCTGCCGCCCGCGCTCGCCCTCGACCACCTCATCGGCCGCCCCAGCGACCAGCCGGACCGGGGGTACAGCGCCCGCATGTGGCCGCTGAGCGGTCAACTGTCCGTCGCCCTGGGCCTGCTCGACCTGCCGCTGAAGCAGGAGCACGAAACCCTGCTCATGAACTTCGGCGGGGCACACGGTCACCTCGCCGCCGTCGGCGCGCCGCGTACCGGCCGCAGCACCCTGCTGCGCACGATCATGATGTCGACGATGCTCACCCACACCCCCGACGAGGCGCAGTTCTACTGCATCGACTTCGGCGGCGGCACCCTGCATCCGTTCGCGGCGGCGCCGCACGTCGGTTCGGTCGCCGGGCGTACCGACCTCGAACTGGTGAGCCGCACCCTCGCCGAGTTGCGGTCACTGATCGTCGAACGGGAGCGCCTGCTGCGCGAACTGGGCATCGACTCGATCGGGGACTTCCGGGAACGCCGCGCCGCCGGACTGCCCGCCGGAGTGCGCGGGGCCGACATCTTCCTGCTCATCGACAACTGGGGCGCCCTGCGGACCGAGTTCGAGGGCGCCGAGCAGATCGTCACCGAGATCGCCGCGCGTGGCCTCGGCGCCGGCGTGCACGTCGTGCTCACCAGTGGCCGCTGGAACGACATCCGCCCGGCCCTGCGCGACAGCATCGGCACCCGCATCGAGCTGCGCCTCAACGACCCGACCGAGTCCGAGGTCAACCGGCGGATGGCCGCCCGCATCCCGTCCGGGACGGCCGGTCGCGGCCTCAGCGCCCCCGGCGCCTACTTCCAGATCGTGCTGCCGCGCCTCGACGGGCAGGACACCGCCGAGGGCCTGCGCGAGGCCCAGGAGGAGACGATCGGAAAGATCACCGCAGGATGGACCGGCCGGGGGGCTCCCCCGGTCAAGCTGCTCCCCCACCGGGTGGAGGTGCGCGAGCTGGCCACCGACCCCGCCAGCGCCGCCGTCCCCATCGGTCTCGCGGAGGACAACCTGGGAACTGTCACCCTCGACCTCATGGGAGACAACCCCCACTTCCTGGTGTACGGCGACGCCGGGTCCGGCAAGAGCACCGTGCTCAGGACATGGCTCACCGGGCTCGCCGAGCGCTCCTCCCCCTACGACATGCGGGTCGTCCTCTTCGACTACCGGCACACCCTGCTCGACGTCGTACCCGAGGACTACCTCGGCGCGTACGCGGGCGACGCCACCACCGCGCAGGTCTACGTGCAGCAGGTCGTCGAGAAGCTCAAGGAACGTGTACCCCCGCCGGGCATCAGCCAGGCCCAACTGAAGGCCCGCGACTGGTGGGAGGGCACCGAGCTGTACGTCGTCGCCGACGACTACGACCTGCTCGCCGGCGCGTCCGGCCCGCTCAACCCGCTGGCCGCGTTCATACCGCAGGCCCGCGAGGTCGGCCTACACGTCGTCCTGGCCCGACGGGTCGCCGGCATCTCCCGCACGATGGGCGATCCGCTCGCCGCCCGCATCCGCGACATGGGCACCGGCGGGCTGATCCTCTCCGGCGACCACCGCGAAGGGGTGGTGCTCGGCGACGAACGTGCGGCCCAGCGTCCACCCGGCCGAGGCGTCCTGGTCGAGCGGGGACGTCCCCGCCGGCTCATCCAGGTCGCCACGAGCGCCTGACAACCCGTACCCGAAAGGCGTCTTCAATGGCGAACGAGCAGAGCCGCATCACCGTCGTGGGACAACTGCGCCGGATCGACATCGCCGTGCCGTCCACCGCTCCCATCGGGGAGTACGCCCCGCAGTTGGCGGAGCTGTGCGGGCAGGCCGAGCCGGACATGATGCCAGCCGCCTGGTCGCTGGCCGGCATCGACGGGCAGGCGTACCCGCTCGACGCCAGCCTCCAGGAGCTTGGCGTGGTCGACGGTCAGGTGCTCTACCTGCGCGACGTCACCGGGGAACCCGGCGAGGCGCCCGTGGTCATGGACATCGACGAGGTCGTCGCCGACGAGTCGGCCGCGCAGCGCCGCACCCGGCCGGGCGGAGGTCCGGTGGTGCTCTCCTTCGGCCTCGCCTGGCTCGCCGCCGCCGCGGCCATTGTCGGCCGGGCAAGCGGACCGAGTGCCCCGTCCGTCACAGTCATCGTCCTGGTCCTGGCCGCACTGGTACTTCTCGGAGTCGCGTGGGGTCTCCAACAGAAGCCCAGCACCATGCCCGAGAGATTCGTCCACCTCGTGGTGCTCGCCGCCCTGCCGTGCCTGACCGCGGCCGGCCTGCTCGTCGGTGGCGGCCTGGGCGGCCCGGACTACCGCTGGATCGGCGCCATCGCCGGCGCGAACCTGGGCGCGCTCATGGGACTGGCCCTCGTACCCAGCGCCGTCCTCGCGGCCGTCGAGGTCCAGTTGTTCGTGGCGGCCGTCGTCGCGCTGCTCCTCTTCGGCCTGGAAGCCGACCGGAACCAGGCCATGGCCCTCGTCGCCGCCGTAGCCGTGGCCATGCTCGCGGGTTCGCGCCGGACGTCCGCGATGCTGACGTCCTGGGCAGTACGTCGACCCCGTGGGCGCACTGCGGCTGCCGAAGCCACCACCCAGCTCGTACGGGAGTCGAACCGCTTCCTGGCCGTTGTCGTGGCCGGGCCGACCGTCGCCCTGGCCCTCGCCCTGCCCCCGCTCGCGGTCTCCGGCAAAGGGTTCCCCGTCGCCACGGCGATCGTCATCAGCGCGGCCCTGCTCGCCCGCGCCCGGCAGGCCGCTGTCATCAGTGAACTGCTCGCCACCGCCGGCACCGGTCTGATCGGGCTGTTCGCGCTGATCGTCGGCGTGACCCGGGCCGGAGCCGCCGACGTACTCGTCGCGGCTCTGCTGCTCGTCGCCGGCCTGCTCGTCGTCGGCGTCGGTGTGGCCATGGCCTACCTGATTGCCCCGAAGGACGATCAGACCGGCGAGGCGACGGTGCAGGCGCCGCGCAAACGCAGCCGGGCCGAGGTCGTCGGCGTCGTCACCGGGCTCGCCATCGCGCCCCTGACGCTGGGCGTACTGGGCGTGTTCGAGCACCTGATCGCGGTCGGCCGCGCACTGTTCTGAGGTCAGGCGGCAGGGTTGCGGCGGGTACGGGACAGATGGCCCATCTCGATGGCCATCCGGGTCAGCTCGGCCTTGTTGCTCACGTTCAACTTGGCGCGGATCCGCTTCGCGTAGGTGTTGACCGTGGCCTGCGACAGGCCCATCCGAGTGGCAATCTGCGCGTGGGTGAAGCCCGACGCGATCCATCGCAGCGTCTCCACCTCCCGTGGCGCCAGCCCGCTGCGGTCCTCGTCGCTACGGCTGTTCAGCTCCATCTGGAACTGACTGATCATCCGCGGGCACAGGTAGAAGCCCTGCTGAGCGGTCACCCGAATAGCCTCGCGCACGTCACGCTGCTCCGCCTGCCGGCTGATGCAACCGCGCGCCCCCGCGCGGATGGTCGCCAGCAGCGACGGGGAGCCCTCCCACACCGAACTCACCAGCGGCGCCCCGATCGACGTCAGCTTGGCCACGTCGTCCAGCGTGGACGCGGTGACCTGCGGCAGGTCGAGCGCGACGACGTCGTACGACCCGCCGCGGTTGTACAGGTCCCGCAAGGAGCCAACAGCCGCCGCCACCCGCAGCCCCGGATCGTCCGAGGTCAGCTTCTCGATGCCGGCGCGTGCGATGGGCTGTGCAGCGACGATCGCGACTGAATACACGAGAACCTCCAAGCCCTCAACCCGGGCAGACCGGGGTGAACGGTTCCTAGAACGTGTCGCCCACGGCACCGGTTCACGGACGGTCGGATTTCCCCGAGAGATCTCCCGTACGTCCCTGAACGGAGGATTTCGGGCGCTCCCATGCCCCCTTCTAGCCTCGAAGGGGACCGCCATCCAACGCCCCGACCAGGAGGCCGAGTGCTGACCGACGAGCTCTCTGACGGGTCGGTTGTCTCGTACGACGATGACGGCAACGTCACGTCGCAGGAGTTGCCGGACGGCACGGTGTTTAGTGCTTTCACCGATGACGGGCCGACGCATGCGGTGTTGCCGGATGGTGGTGTCGCGTCGATCTCGTATGCGCATGGTGGTAGTACGTGGTCGTTTGATGATGGTTCGCGGGTGTCGTATGACGGTTCGAGTCATGTGACGTCGCAGGTGTCGGCGGATGGCACGGTGTTTAGTGCTTTCACCGATGACGGGCCGACGCATGCGGTGTTG
>NZ_JBNCKT010000002.1:0-189287 GCF_049841675.1 Micromonospora sp. DT4 | reverse complement strand
CGATTAGTTATGGGGCGAAGGGCGGCAGCGTCTGGTCGTTCGATGATGGTTCGAAGGTGTCGTACGACGGTTCCGGTGATGTGACGTCGCAGGTGTCGGCGGATGGCACGGTGTTTAGTGCTTTCACTGATGCGGGTCCGACGCATGCGGTGTTGCCTGATGGTGGTGCGGCGTCGATTAGTTATGGGGCGAAGGGCGGCAGCGTCTGGTCGTTCGATGATGGTTCGAAGGTGTCGTACGACGGTTCCGGTGACGTGACGTCGCAGGTGTCGGCGGACGGCATCGTGTTCAACAGGTTCGACAGTGAGAACCGGCCGACGCACGCCACCATGCCGGGCTCGGGCGACGTGACGATCAGCTACACCTCCAACGGTGCTAGCACCTGGTCGTACGCCGACGGAACCAGTGTAGAGCGGAACGCCGCCGGCGCGATCACCCGCGAGACCACGTCCGACGGCATCGTCTACGACCGGTTCGACGCCGACGGTAGGGCCGTCCACGGCAGGGTGCCGGGGGCGGACGGTCAACCCCCGCAAACGGTCTCCATCACCTACAAGCCGAACGGCGACTCGACGTGGACGTACCAGGATGCTGGCGGCGCCACGACGATGACGCTGACCCGGGACGGCTCCGGCAAGCCGCTCACCATGGTCCAGGACGGCTGGACGTTCCAGAAGTTCGACGGTGAGGGCCGACCCACGGCGGGCCACGGGCCGGACGGTGACGTCACCATTAGCTACGGCGCGCACGGCGGCAGCACCTGGACGTTCACCGACGAACACCATACCCGGACAGTCATCGACCGGGACGCCAGTGGTCACCCGACCAGAATGATCGTCGACGGCTGGACGTACACCAAGTTCGACGACGAAGGTCGTCCACTTGTCGGCTACAAGTCAGGCGAGAACGGGGGTGCCGGGGAGAAGGTCACCATCACCTACGGCCACGACGGTTCCAGTGTCTGGAAGTACGGTGACGGCACGGTCGTCACGAGGGCCGGGGACGGCCATGTGACCTCGCTGGTGGTCGACGGGTGGACGTACACCAAGTTCGACGATCAGGGTCGGCCCACCTACGGCACCAAGGACGGCAAGCACATCTCTATCTCGTACCAGGGTGACTGGACGGTGACGACTTATCCGGACGGCACGAAGATCGGAACAGATTCCCACGGTCGTCCGATCTATCAGATCAACCCGGACGGTAGCCGGTTCGAATACCGGGTGGAGATCCCGAAGCTGCTCCAGGCGAAGACCGTCGTGGCGGCCCAGGCCAGTCTCCTGGACGGGCACCTGGCGAACCTGAAGAGGCAGATCGAAAATGTTATTGACGTCTGGCGGAGCCCCTCCGGGGAACAGTACGAGGAGGTGGTCTCGCGGATCAACGCCATCGGTAACGACGTGCAGAGCGTCCTCCACGACTCGGTCACCGCGCTCGGACGTGCCCACGACCAGTACGTGGCTGCCGAGGGCGGCAATCTCAAGAACCTGACCCCGGTCAACTTCAATTCTGACGGGTCAGTCACACCTCGATGATCCGAAAGGGCGGACAAAATGCAAAGAGTTCAGGTAACCCCCCAGATGGTGACGGACGCGGCTGCCAGCTGCGATTCCACAAATGCCGAGATCGACGCGGAGCTCGCCTCGCTCAGGTCTTTCGTGGTCAATCTTCAGTCGCAGTGGCACGGTGTTGCCTCCGACCAGTTCAACGCGCTGATGACCGACTTCGACATCTACGGGAAGATGCTGCACAGCGCCCTGGCGGACATCTCCAGTGGCCTGCGCGGCAATGCCGTCAACTACGTCGATACGGAAATCTCCAACATCAACAGCCTGGTCGCCGTCAACGGCGACATCCCCGGTGCCCGGCTCTGACACAACAGCTCTGACTCAACAGCAAGGAGTACGTCATGGGTGACCCCACGAGCAGCAGCCTCTGGGTGCCGTTGGAACTGGAGACCGCCGGTGGGCAACTCAACGGCCGAGCCAACGAGATCGTCAGTCAGCTCGAAGCGCTGAAGAGCAAGCTCCTCCCGCTCTCGGAGACGTGGCAGGGCGATGCCAAGGAGTACTACGAGGGTCTCCAGGGTGAGTGGAACCTCGCTGCGGATGGACTCTTCGGGCCGGAGGGAGTTCTCGGGTTGATCGCATCCGCGTTGAACCTGAGCTGGAACAACTACTCGGAGTGCGAGTGGACGAACCTCAGGACCTGGCGGCCTCAGGGCTGAGCGCGATCGGCGGGATTGGGCGGTGTGGGGAGGTCCGCACCGCCCCCCGCCAGCGGGATCGGCCTCAGTCTGGATCCGGGGCCCAGGAGGCGCGGTCGGCGCCGGCATACATCTGACCAGCGTCGTTGAGCATGCCGACGAATGTGCCGACCAGATGGATGGCTGAGCCGCAGCCCTGGAGCAACTGATTCTGCGTATGCACGAGCTCCCGGGTCTGCTTCGGGTTGCCGTCCTTGCCAACGGCGTAGGTGCCTTCCGGGTATTCGAAGACATTGTTGTTGGAAAAGTCGCCTGCCGAATCCTCCCAGGGCGCCTCGTGGTAAGTCGGGACTATATCTTCCGCGTTCTCGGCGAAGAAGATCCATGCCTCCTGGCTGACCACTTCGTCGCGAAAAGCCTCGAACTGCGCGATCTGATTCTGGGCTTCATGCAGGAGCGTCTGCTCGGCGGAATAGACGGTGTCCAGGTGGACCGTGAAGTAGCCATTGTTCGGCGTTGGCGGATCAAGCGGGATGTTGTGCTCGTCGACCAGGATGCCCTTGTCGTTGGTCGGATGACCCGACGAATCCGCGAAGCCGCCCTTGCCGTCCGGGTGGACATCGGGTGGCTTCGGCGCCGCGCTCGCCGGGTCGGTGAAGTTGCCGTCGTCGCCGTTTATCGTCTTGGTGTCCGACCAGGTCTGGGTCAGATCAACGACGTTCGCTCCCTCGTTGGCCATACCCGACTCTTACGGGCGCACGACGAGACCGGCAACGTCCTCGTTCAGGTGACCCGTTGTTCCCAAACGGGGCCCTGCCGCTGATCCCACGCGACTCACTAGCCTGGGATCCAGTATCCGGGAAACCGAGGAGCATCCGTGACGGTCCCTTTCGCGCCGGACGCCCCAACATCGTACGAAGACGCTGGCAAGGCGATCTGGGTGATGCCGGGCATCATGCATTACAACGCACACGTCTCGATGAAAGCCGAGATCGCCGCGATCGTCGAGTGTTGGAATGTGATCGCCGATACGTGGAACGGTTTGAAGCTCAGTTGGGTCGGGGAGTCGGCTTCCGCTGCGGACGCGTTCAACGAGCGGCTCGACAAGGTGCAGGACGAATTGTTCGGCGAACCCGAGAAGGACGGGAAGGACGGCAAGCCGGGCATCTTCGGTCTGATCCGGGTGGTCGCGGTCCAGGCGGCCAGCAACTACGACAACGCCGAGTACAGCGTCCACAAGATGTTCGACACGCTGCGTGAGGCACTGTCGGTCCCGGAACCGCCCCCCGGTGCGCCGGAGAAGCAGCCGGAGAACTCGCTCTACAACCCCATTCAGATCACCTACGGCAAGATCTGATTCCATCGTGACCTTCCCCGACATTCCCGCGACCCACCCCGACCCCGAGAAGCTGCGCGCTCTCGCCCAGAAATGGGACGAGCAGGCTGGCCGCTTGGAGGGCTATGGCAGCCTCGTGCGGTCCAGCGTGGACGGGATCGTGTGGGAGGGGCAGGCCTACAGTTCCATGCGCCTGGGCGCCGACAAGGTGATCGAGCAGGTTGGCAAGGCCGCGAAGGGCGCCCGTGAGTGGGCGAACGCGCTCCGCGAGGTGGCCGCGAAGTGGGAGGAGTTCATCAAGAAACAAAAAGTTAATGATATCGTGCAGGCCCTTATAGGCTTTTTCGGAGTCCTCCTGCTCGCAGTTTCGTTCGTTCTCGGCCCGATCCTCGCTTCGATTGCCGACATCCTCGTCGGAATGACGAGCCTCAGCGGCTTGGCCCGAACCGTCGCCACCCTCGTGGTCGACATCTCCCTGGGCATCTTGACGTACGGAGGACTGCAGTTCGGCTTCGACATGGTCGCCGGGGGGATCGCGCACGCCGCGGTCCCGGGAAGCGGAAGTTTCAAACCGACCGCCTGGGAAGCGCTCAACGTCGGTCTGGCTGGCCTCTTTTCCATTCGCGGCCTGCCGGGCCTTGGCCGGGGCGGCAGGCCCAAGGGCGTTGTGGGCAATGTCGTCGACGTGCCTGTCCTGCCCTCGAACCCCCGGGGTGTCGGCAACATCGGGGAGGTCGGCGAAACCGTCAGACCGGGCGGTAGTCCACCCGTGTCGGCGACGCCGCACCTAGATGCCGCCGCCGGCGGTCCCCGGACGGGAGCGCAGCGAGCAGCCGGTCCTCCGGAGGGGATCACCGGTCACGGAACGCTATCCAGTGCCCGGATCCCCGCGGGTGCCGAGCATCCGCTCGATGCGTCGGGCGGGACGCTGGGCGCGCGGGGCAACGCCGCGTTCGAGAGGGTCGCCGGGGCCTCCGCCGACGGCGGCGTGCCGAGGGTTCCGCGTGAGCTGTCTGCAGACGGCTCGGCGGCCGTTGTCCGTAGGCCCTCGATGGGGGACCAGCTGGGGGTCACGGGGTATCCTCGGGCCTCCCTGGACGGCCCTGCGCCGCACGGGTCGGGCTCGCCGCCCCGGGCAGCTGTGGATGGCCCTCCGGCGATGGGACATGACGCTCCCCGGGCTGGTGTGGATGTCCCTCCAAGGGTGGCTTCGGGTGCGGCGAGGGCTGGTGTGGACGAGCCGGTGACGGCCAGCCATGGCAGCTTCCGGGCGGGTACTCCGGAGGCGTCGTCGAGCGCCCGGATCCCCCCGGTCGCCGAGCGCCCGCCGGACACGTCGGGTATGCGCGGCGGTGCTGTGCCCGAGAGGGCCCCGGGAATTCCGCAGGCGGCGACCGGAGACGTGTCCTCGACAGTGGTCCGCAACCCGGTGCGTCCTTCGCTCGGGGACCAGGTGGGTCCTCCGGCAGGCCCCCGGGCTGTTCTGGATGGACCGCCGACCGCTGGTTCAGGTGGTGCGCGGATGGGTTCGCTGGATGCCGCCACGTCGCCACACGGGGCGCAGCCGACCGGAGGCCCGGCACGGGATGCCGCCGCGATGGCCAAGGCGGGAACGGGCAGGGTTGGCGACCCACCGCGTACGGCCGGGGGAGAGACGCCGACGTCCATCATTTCGTCCGGCGGTCGTACCCCGGGTAGATCTGACGAGGTGGTGGGTCCACCGCCGCGAGACGCGGCCGTCGCCGGGCCGAGTGTCGGCGTCAGCCCGCACGCGGTCGGCGCGCCCCCCAAGCTGCTGAGGCCGGCGGCGGGGCACGGCGATCCCCCCACCGCGATCACCGTCGCGGCGGCCGACGCGCTCAAGGTGCCGCGTGCCGATCCGTCCCTGCCGGGCAAGCTGCCGGCGATCTCGGCGCCGGTGCCCAAGCCTCCCCTGTCCGCCGCCCCGCGTTCGGCGGGTTCCGAGTCGTTCTTCGCCGGTGTGGATACCCGCGAGGCGCCCACGCCATCCACGACGGGTAGCCCCCCGCGGGCGGCGGATGGTGCGCCCGTGACCTCGGGCACGAGGCCGGGGACGCCGGAGGTGGCGGGCACGAGGCCGGGGACGCCGGAGGTGGCGGGCACGAGGCCGGGGACGCCGGAGGTCGCGCCGCGGTCGCCGGAGGCCGGTCGTCCGACCGGCGCCGAACCTGTCCGCAGCGCTCCCATCGATCGATCCGAGATCCGTTCGGCGGTGGGTGGCAGCCACCCGGGCCGTACTGAACTGGACACGGTCGCCCGCAGTCTGTCCGACCGGCACATGGAGCTCGTCTCCGCCAAGGCCGCGGAAGCGGAGCGGATTCCCAATCCGAAGGAGGCCGCGGCGGCGCGGCGGATCACGACGATGGCCGAAGCGCGCGCGCAGTTCTGGTCGTCGGTTCGCGAGGGTATGGCCGTGCAGTTCGGGCCGCACGCCGCTGGACTGGCCCGCGAGAGCCGGCAGACACTGGAGCAATTCGCCACGTTCTTCGCGAGCGAGGCCGGTGTGGTCAAGGAACTCCCGGCCATCCGGGCGATGATCGGTAGGGACTTCTCGGCGATGGTCCCGGGCGAGATGTCCGGGGCGGTCAAGACCGTGGCTGCCGACATCCTCA
Source organism: Micromonospora sp. DT4 (assembly GCF_049841675.1). Lineage (NCBI taxonomy): Bacteria > Bacillati > Actinomycetota > Actinomycetes > Micromonosporales > Micromonosporaceae > Micromonospora > Micromonospora sp. DT4. Next base: position 183,112 of record NZ_JBNCKT010000002.1, on the reverse strand, counting down.
GGCGTGCCGGCCTTCGCGCGCTCAGTTTCGACTCCGTGGTCAGTCGTCTGGGCAGTACCAACCGCGCCGAGTTCGGGCAGGCGATGGACGACCTCCGCAACGCCATCCGGGACCACCGGAACGTAAAGGCGCGCGGTGGGCCCTACGACGAGGCGAGAGACCGGCCCACGACCCTCGACCAGGCTCGGACGATATTCGGCACGGACGCGAAGGTCGCCGCTGCCCGGGACGCCCGCGCCGCAGCGGGCCAGCGGACCGATCCGCAGTTGACGCGTGCGGCTGACGACGCGGCCCAGGTCAGGCGGGAGGTCGAGACCGAGGCACGCGACTGGGCCGCCAACCGGGACAAGGAGTTCACCGCCCTCAGCAAGAGCATCGGTAAGCAGCTCGCCGATGAGCGTTACGCGACGGCCTACGTGCAGCGAGAGCGGCGTGTCGAGTACCAGCCGGGCCAGAACCCGGAGCGGTCGCTCGACGAGGCGGTCGCGCACATCAACCGGCGGTGGGAGGCGGCTGTCGGCAGTGCGTCGGCCGTCCAACGCTTCCGACCGGACGCGGATGCGGCGTTCAACGCCGAGGCCCTCGCCACGCGCAACATCGCCGGTCTGACCAAGGTGGCGGGGGTACCCCGGCTGCGCTCCCTGGAGTCGTTGCCCGAGAAGGAGGCGGCCGAGTGGCGGGCGTCGTTCCGTAACGCCGTGGACAACGAGTTCGAGCGTGTCTGGCGGCCGGTCTACGAGGCGGGTCACGGACCGGGCAGCGCCCGGTTCCAGGCCACCGAGAAGGCCTGGGCAGAGCGGTTCCAGGGCATGCGCGAGCAGTTACGGGTCGACGGTTTCGCGTACCACGAGATCCAACGAGTGGCCGACGAGATCGCGGAGGCCAGAACCGGCCTCGCCTTCCGCGGTGGCTCTGCCGGCGACGTCACCCGAGCACTCCAGATGATCCGCGAGAAGTACCACGCCGAGATCGGCGACCTGGTACGCGGGATCGGCCGCCGAGGGCCAAACCTGGCCCGGTGGGACGACCTGGCGGTCCGGATGGAGTCCGAGTTACGCGAAGCCTTCACCCCCGGGGCGACCGTCGGGCGTCGACCGGTCGAGTCCGAGCGGATGGCTGGCGACCCGTTCACGGATCAACGGCCCGTGCCCGACGGCTCGCCGACGTCCGCGCTCCACCCTGGCCTGGCCGGCGTACGCGACCAGGCGTTCCGGGACTTTGCCGGCCTGGATCCGCTGTCGCAGGCGAAGCTGCCAAAGAGCATGCTCGACCGGCTAGAGGCGACCTACGTCCACGAGCGGCTGACGGCGTACGACGCGATCATGCACGGCGGGGACGCCCGGGTTCCCGCCCAGGTTCTGCATGACCTGCGGGTTGAGGCCCGGTTTACGGCCGGAGAGCCGGCAGCGTCCGTCACGCGTCGCGCGCCCGAGTCGTGGACCGAGCATCGCCAGCAGATCAGCGAACTGTTGAACGGCCGCGGACTGGCGGTGACTCCGACGTCCGGCGGTCTGGTCGTACACGTGGACGCCGCCCAGGCGGTCGCGGACAGCGCGGTGGTGCGGGCCACCAGGGGGTTGGGTGAGCTGCCCGACGGCCTCCGGATCGTGGCCGGCCCGGGCGTACGGCCCGAGGTGGACATGGCCGGCCTGGGTCCACTGGCCCGGGACGGCCTGGTGCTGTACGCGCCGTTCCTCGATAACAGCGCGCTGGTGGAGGTCGCGCGGAGCACCGGGTTGACCGTCGCCTTCCGGGGCCGTCCGGCACCCGGCGACGCCATCGCCCATCCGGTGGACGGCGCCGGCGTCGCCACGCTGCAACACCTCGCCGTCGAATGGCGTTCGGGGGTGCCGGCCGTGGACGCCCCGTTTGGGCTGACAGCCGGCGTCCGGCCCGGTCTTTACCGGCTGAGCGAGGGCTGGACGCTCGAATCGCACTCGTGGGGCGTGTGGGCCCGTCCGCCGGAGGTGGCGGTCCACGACGCGTTCCTTACCCGGCTCGGTGAGCTCAGCGGCGACAGGCCCGTGGTGGTGGGCGCGTCCGAGGTCAACGTCCCAGATGCCGTGATCAGGGAGATCCACGGCCTGGTGGAGCGCATGCCGGTGGGCGGCCGGTCCACCATCACCTGGCTCAGTCGTCCGGGGTCCCGCGATACCTCGTCACACCTGATCGACAATCCCGCTGACCCGACGGCTCTGGCCCGCACCCAGAAGTACGGGGAAGCATTTGACCTCGCCGATACGCGGCGACTGGTGGGGGAGCGGGCCGGCCTCGACTTCAGATCGGTCGAGATGAACGTAGACCTGCCCTCCTCGGCAGCCGTGAACACGCTGCTGCGGGCGTACGAGGCGGACGCCGAGGCGCTCATCGCCAAGTATCTGGCCGGCCGTGACGGTTGGCATGGGCATGCCGACGCCGCGGGCTTCGCCCGTGGGTACGACGAACTCCGGTCCACGCTGGCGGGACGTTTCGACGCGCAGGTGCGCTGGGAGGGGCGGGCCGGCGAGGTGCGCGGCTCGGTCGAGGAGGCGTTCCACGACAACGTGGGCCAGCGTGACCGGGCCGAGCTGTTTTCACAGACCGAGCCGGCGCAGATGCATGAGCCGGCGCAGACGCATGAGCACGTCACCGCGTTCTGGGATCGCTTCTCGCCGGCGGCGGCCAAGGCGATCGACGACCTGGCCAAGAGTGGCCCGCGCGCGGATCTCGGGGCTGCCGTCGACGCCCGGATCACCGACCTGGCGCGGGACGTACACCTGCACGTCGACACGTACCTGACGGGCGAATCGGCGCTGGTGAACGGGCTCGCGAAGAGCCACGCGATCGGTGCCGAGGTACGACCCCGTAGCGACGCCCTGGCGGACGAGATCGTCGCCACGCTGTCGAGCCAGACCCGGCACGCCTTCGACAAGGTGTTCGGCCCGGAGGGCGCGTTCGGAGTGGAGCGGTGGAAGCCGGGATCCACCTTCGCCGGTTCCGCCGAGGCGCGGCAACTGGAGGACGTCTTCGCCCCGGAGCACCTGGCGTCCGTCGAGAGGCGGGTGCAGGACGCCTTCGAGTCGCTGCTGCGCGTCGATCCGAGCATCGCGCGCTCGGTCAGCCTGCCGGCTCGCCTGACCGCGGCCCATGCCGCGATGACACGGTTGGAGCAGGCGGCTGCCGCCCGGGCCGAGGTGCGGACGGCCGCCGGGCTGCGACCCGATCTGACCCCGGAGCAGTTGGCGCAGTTCCAGGACGATCTGATCGTCCGGGTCGACGGCGTCCTGCACCGCAGCGGCCCGCGAAACGACGTCGACGTCGACGTCGACACGCCGCGCCGCGCGGCATCCCCCGACGAGGTGAGAGCGCAGTTCGACGAGTTGACCGGCGACGGCCTCGCCGCCGAGCTGGCGGTGCTGGCCGAGCCGCACCTGGTGCGTTCCACCCGGGACACCCTCACGCATGATCTCGGCCTCGTGGCGGGCCCGCGCGACAGCGCGAGCCTCAACCGACTCGGCACACGGCTATCCGCCGACGTCCGGCGCGCGTACGACGAGATCCATGGCCTGGGCCGCCCACCGGAGGAGGCGAACGAGGCGTGGGCACGGAAGGTCGACGAGTTGCGCGCCGGTCTGTCGAGGCGGGTGGGGGCCGAACTTGACTCGCTAAACAACCTGAGGAGTGCGGCGCAGGAGTTCCACACTATCGAGAGGTCGGCAGCGCTCCGCTCCGGGGCGCCGATAAGCTCCGATGTCGTCGCCGATCTGGCCGCCGCGCATCGCGCCGAGTTCATGGCCGCCCGCGACCGCGACCTGCAGGTGACCTCCGAACGGACCACCTGGCTCGCTGACGAACATGTCAATGGGGACCAGTACGGCAGCCACCTCGCCAACCTGCGACGGAACTCCTTCGCCGCCGACCTGGAGTGGAATCTCGACGCCGGCCTGCGGGCCGCGGTGGACCGTATCGGCCTGCAGGGCGTCGAGCGGGCCGAGCCCGAAGCCGCTGCCGCGGCCATCCGGAAGTCCTTCGCCGACGAGATGCGCGGCGCGCGACACAGCGACAACTTCACCAGCGTGTGGCAGCAGCGGTACCAGAGCCTGAGCGATTCGGTCGACACCCGGTTGACGGTCGCCATGATGGAACGACGGGTCAAGAGCATCGCGGACGACTTCCTCACACCGCGTGCCGGCGAGCTACCCGACACGGAACTGCGACGCCTCGGCGAGGTGGTCAGCGAGGTGGTCAGCAAGGAGTTCAATGCGGCATTGCGCAGCAAGGCCGACCTACTACCGTCCCTCGGCGTCACCGAACAGCAGGCGTTGCTGGGCGAGATTCGCCCGACCACGCTGGCCGGTGTGAACGAGAAGCTCCTCACGGAGGGAGTCAGCGAGCCGGTCCGCGAGCTGGCGTCGGACACCGTGCGGTGGGTGGTCGACCAGCTCTCGGGCCCCCGTGGAGTGCCGACGTCGGCGGAGGCGGGCTTTGCCGGGGAGCTGACGCGGGCCATCGTGCGGCTCGACAAGTCGATCGCAGAGGTGCTGAGCCGGTCAATACCAGCACTCACCGACACATCGCGGGCCGCCTCGGCTGCCGCCGTACGGGCGGAGGTGCTTACTGAGCTGGACGGGTTGCGCCAGCAGAGCTGGACCTTCGACCGGGGTTCCTGGGAGAAGCAGGTCGGCGACACGTTGCGGAACATCAGTACGCGAATCGACTCGCAGCCGTTGCGTCAGAAGACCGAGCTACTTCTGGTCGCCAGTCTCGACCGCGATGTGCCGGAAGCACTTGCCGCCCTGAGCCGCAACTCGGTCAGCAGGGAGGTGTTGGCGGCAGCGGGGAAAGCCTTCACGAACGCGGTGATTGCCGAGTTTCGGAGGGTGGCGGACACTCCCACGTTCACTTTCACTCAGGTCAAGAATTGGAACGCGCAGTATGGCCAGCTGATCGGATCGTTCGACTCCTGGGTGACCACCCACCTCGTCGGCCAACGGATCGAACAGCTCGTGCACCGGCACCTGCGCCCGGAGCCGGGCACGATCACCAGGGCGGCCCGGCTGGCCCGCGTCCAGCAGCAGCTACAGCAGGCCGTCACGGACACCCTCGCGCCGTACCTCACCATGGCGGGGCACGCCACCCTGCCGCCCTCGCTGGGTGCCGAGGAGCAGGTGAGGCTCGCCGACGAAATCGGCAGGCGGCTGGACGAGGTAGCCGACGCCAGGCGTGTGCCCCGACTGGGCGAGAGGATCGTCACGTCGCTGCGTCAGCATCCCGTGTCCGCCCGAGCCGGGGCGGGTCTGGCTGCCGAGCGTGCGGCGCTGACTCGTCAGGTCGAGGAGCACTTGCAGGACGTTCTTTCGACGTACGAGCCGGGACCGTTGGTGACGGAGGCTCGTTTGGCCTTCGTCGACCGGGTTCGGGTGGGGGAACGCTTCGACGAGCTGGCAGAGGCCAACTGGACGTTCGACCGTAAGGTGCTGGAGAGCCAGGTGAAACACGACCTCGCCGGGGCCGGCGAGTTCGTGGCGACGTACATCCGCTGGACCGGGTACCGCGCCGAGCTTCCGTCCGTCGTACGACGCCGTATGGACGAGGCCCTGCATCAGCTTCCGCCCCCGTCGACGAGTGCCGTCACGGAGTTCACGGCGGCAGTCGTGCAGGAGTTCGATCGGGCTTATCCGGTGCACGGCCTGTACGGCGAAGAGGAAGCCGCAGCGTGGCAGACCCGCCTCGATGGCATGTTCGGGCGGCTCGAGTCCTGGCTGGTCACCCACTCGGTCGGTGCCCGAGCCGTCGAGAGGGCCGCGACCGTCGGGCAGGCTGCCGCGATACGCCAGGCCCTGCGGACGTACCTCGACCTGTCGTCTACGTCTACGTCTCCGTTGCCGGCCCTGACGGTTCCGCGCGAGCAGGAGGCGCTGGGCCGGTCGCTGCTCGCCGACGCGACCCAGGAGGAGCGCGACGCGTTCGCCGAGGACCTCCGCACGACACCGGTACCGACCCGGTCGGGGATCGAGTTCGCCAAGCGGCGTGCCGGGATCGAAGCGGGCCTCGACACGGCGCTCGCCGAGGTCGCCCGGAAGCTTGGGGAGAGCAGCGAGTTCGGCATCGACGCGGGGCGTGCCGTTCTCCGACACCTCGACGGCGCGGTCCAGGAGTACCGGCAGGAGGTTCTGGCCGCCGTCGACGCCGAATTCGAGCAGGGCTCAAAGGCGTCGTCGGTCGACTTCAACCAGAAGATCGTGACGGCGACGAGGGCTGTGACCTCCCGCATGCTCCGGGCGTACGCGGTGGACGAGTTGCGGCGCGAACTCGCCGTGAAGGTCGTCGGGCCTGCCGCCACCGCGTTCCAGAGGGCCGTACTCCGAGAGGTCACCGCCACCGTCGCTGCCGGCGAGGACTTCGGCGCGGCCGAGTACGACGCGTGGCAACGGGACTACCGGCGGCTCATCAAACGCTCCCAGGCGTGGCAGGCCATCCGTCTGCTGGCCGACCGGGCCCACCAGCTCGCAGCCGGCCGGGGCGCGCAGAACAAGCGCTCGCGCCGCTTCGCCGCCGCGATCGAGAAGGTCGTCGAGCCGTACCTCAACCTCAGGTCCAGTTACCGAGCCAGCCCGGCGCGGTCGCTCGGCCTACCCGAGCAGGAACGACTGGTCGGCGAGCTCGCCAGGGTCATTCCGGCGCGGGCCGCCATGAAGCTGACGAAGATGGTGCGTCGCGGCCAAGTGGCCTCCGACCCGGCGTGGGCGAAGTCGTACTACCCCGCCGATTTCGCGCACGAGCGGAGGCTGCTCGAGGATCGGCTGTGGTCTGAGGTGCCCGATACGGACGCGGCGAGCACGGCGTTCCGAGAGGATCAACTGCGCCGATTCGATGCCGCGAACGAGGCGAACTGGAACTTTGACCGGGCGGCCTGGGACGCTGAGTTCAATGAACGTCTCGCAGATAAGGACAACTGGATCTGGTTCTGGGAGCGCCGGGCCGCGGTTGAGGTGGAGTCCAACAACGCCCTCACGCGGGCGCTGGAGGCTGCCCTTGAGAAGCTGCCCAGTTTGGCGACCGCGAGGCCCGCCGGCCTTGCCGGGCCGTCAAGGCTGGTATCCGAGGTGGAGGCAGCCGGGCAGTTCCACCGGGCGGCCATGAAGGAGTTCGATGCCACCCTCCCGCCGGGGTCTCGACTGACCGATGAGCAGGTCGATGCGTGGCGGTGGAGGCTCGACCAGTTGATCAGCCGGATCAGTGGCTGGATCACCATTCGGCAGATCGGTAGCCGGGTCGGCGAGGGCATCCGCAGAACGGCCATCGCCACCGCCACCCACGGCGCCGACGAGGCTTTATCGAGCCCAGCACTTCATCGGTTGATCGGTCAGGTCGATGAGGCGATAGACGTGCACCTCTCCCTGAAGTCACGCGGTTACCTCCCGTCCGCGCTCACCCCGCAGGAACAGGCCGATTTCGCCGCGCATCTGGTCCGGCGCGTCACCGCGAAGGACATCGCGGAGGTCGGGCTCGACGGCGATGTGCGCGAGGCCGCGCGGTGGTGGCTGCTTACTGATCCGGTAGCCGTGCCGACCGGTGACGGTCACGCATTCCAGCGGGCTCAGCTCGGGGAACAGTTGGCTCAGCTTCCCGGTGACCCCGCCGCCGTGGCGGCGCTTCGGGTGGACATCCTGCACGAGTTCGACGAGGCGCACGCACAGTGGTGGAACCTCGACTTTCAGGCATGGTCAACCCGGCTCGAGACCCGGCTCAAAGGTGCGTCGGCCTGGCTCGACTCGTACTCCCGGTGGCAGGAAGCCCGAGCGGGGATCTCGACCGCGCTGCGTCCGCATCTCGATGCGGCGAAGGCACGGTCGGGTTTGACCGCGGACGAGGCCACCGTCGCCGCCGACGAATTCGTCGCTGCGGTCACCAGGGATTTCGACGGACGCTTCTCGCACTCCGGCTTCGGGGCGAACGAGCAAAAGCAGTGGGCCAACCGCGTCGGCAAGATCCTGCCCCGCCTGGATGCCTGGCTCGCCGTTCGGACCGTCGCCGCGCGGGCGAGGGAACGAGTGCCGACTGTCGTCGCTGAGGCAGCCGACAAGGCCATCGGAAATTACCTCGACGGCGCCATGATCGACCTGCCGGCCGTGCTCGGTCCGGCCGAGCGCGACGCGCTCATCGGACGGGTCGTTCGGCTTGTCGACCGCGATGCGGACGATGCGTTCGTGGATTGGTTCCGCAGCCAGGTACCAGCCCAGGAGGGGGTGGGCTTCGCGGCTGAGCGCGCGGCCCTGGACGAACGCCTGTCGGAACTGCTGCGGAACCACTGGGCGGAATCCGAGCCGGACACTGCCGTCGAGGCCGCCTCGGAGGCGTTCCGAGCCCACGTGTTGTCGAACCTCGACGCCAGGTTCGCCCGTGACTGGAACTACGACCGATGGCGTTGGCAGCAGGAGTACGACCGCATCGTCGGCGGGAGCGAGCGTTGGCTGGATGACTGGGCGGCGGGCGACCGGTTGCGGAGCGCGGACCGTGACGAGCTGAATCGCACGCTCGACGAGGTCAATACCGATCCGCACGCCCGGGAGCTGATCCTCAGGGCCTTCGACCGGCTGTACCGCAGCTACAGCGGCTCCGCACTCTCCGTCGGCCGAGCCCGTGACCGCTGGCAGGCCGAGCAGAGCCGAATCCTCGACGGCCTGGGCGAGTTCCTGCGGCGTACCGAGCTGAACCGCAGACTGACCGACGAACTCAACGCTGCGGTTGCCGACCAGCACACGCGCTGGCGGGAGGCCGATGCCCCCGAGTGGGAACTCGACCAGCTGACCGAACTCGGGAAACAACTCGTGTCGGGGCTCGCAGCGGCACGGCTTGCCGGAGCCCTGCCCGGTGAGCACTCCACCCGCCCGGTGGCGAGCCTCACCACAGAACTCGACCGCGCCGTCGGCGCCTGGGCCGACCAGGGCTGGATCAGTCCAGCGGTGCGTAGGCTCGCCGCCAGCCTGCGTACCGTGCTGATCGGCGAGGTGCGCGACGCGCTGGGCGAACCCGAACTGGCACCGGAAACCCCGGCCCCCGCCATCGCGCGGTTGACCCCGCCGGACTTCGCCGACGGTTTCCGACGTCGGGTGCTGGGGGTGACGGCCGGGCCGCTTCGAGAGCCCCACGCCGAGATGGAGCGGGACTTCATCCGCGAGGCGGAGCGGATCTTCGACCGCCCTGCCGGCAGCGTGTCGAAGGCGATGGCACGCGCCGACTACCAGGATCTGATCCAGCAGTTCCGGCAACAGGAGCCCTTCTACGAGCGGGTCGTCGCCTTCCGTCGCAGCGCCGGGGACGTGGCCGTGGCCGCCTTGCGCAAGCGGTGGGACGGCAAGAACCCGCAGCTCATCGACAAGGTGGTCGCGGCTTTCGAGCAGGGCGTACGCGAACTGACCGCCCCCCCGGCATGGGCCGCAGCCCGGTACGAGGCGTCCCGTGCCGCCGCCGCCGCCGACATCTTCGAGCGCCATCACGCCGCGCTCGTCGACGCCGCCAACCGGTGGATGACCGAGCTCTGCGAGGAGGACAAGCTGAAGGCGCGCGCCGACAAGCTGATCACGAAGCAACTGCGCGACTTCGAGGCCGAGCACGGGGCCCTTGATCCGAACGTGCGTATGATGGCCCGCAGCGCCGCGCAGACGCTCGTGGTTCCGGCACACCGCGATCTCGGCGCCGACGCGGTGCGGGCGCTGCACAGGCAGTTCCGCCTTGCCAGCGTGTTCAGCCGGTTCGTGACCGATCTTCCCGCCGGTACCCCGAAGGCCGTGTGGCGGGATGGACTGGAGGCGTACATACGGCTGCTCCGTGGGCCTGCCGACTCGGCGGATCACCTCGAACGGGTGCTGGCCGCCGTCGCCCACCGGGCCCGGCGACAGGCGGCCGACTCGTTGGATCACCTCGAACGGGTGCTGGCCGGCATCGCCGACCGGGCCCGGCGAGAGGCGGTCGCCGGGAAGCCGGCAGCCGCGTTGATGTCCGAGCCGGACCGGCTGGGCGACGAGCGCGGGCCAGTGCCGACAGGCGACGAGCGCACGGGCACCCGCAATCAGAGGGCCGAGCTGCGGAGGGAGGAGAAGCGGCGGGCGCGTGCGGACGAGCTGATCGAGATGTATTTGAGCGTCTCTGAGGTCAAGCACGGTGAGTTCGACCCGCAGGCGCGGGAATTGGCGTACGACGCCGCGCGGTCCCACGTGGTGGCGGCGGGTCGCGAGCTCGGTGCCGATGCGCTGCAGGCGTTGCAGAGGCTGTCCCGCCTCGCCCACGAGTACAGCCGTTTCGTGGCCGACCTGCCGGACGGAGCGTCGGAGGCCGTGCGGCAGGAGGGACTGGAGGCGTACACCCGGCTGCTGGGTGAGCCCGCCGACTCGGCGGATCAGCTGGCGGGGGTGCTGGCGGTCCTCGTCGACCAGGCCCGACAGCCGATCCTCGGCGAACGGATGGCTGCCCTGGCGTCCGACCCGGATCGGCTGAGCGCGGTACTCGGGCCGGTGCCGGCGGGCGACGAGCGGGTCGCGCTCGAAGGCTTCCTCCGCGCACGGGTCGACCAGGCCAACACGGATCTCGCCGCCGGCGTCCGGATCGGGGCCGTCGCCGCCCGCTTCGCGCCGGACCGGGTCGACGCCGCCCTCGACCAGTTCGGCGCCAGCCTGGACCAGGCGGCCCGGGACTGGGCGGACAACGCGGCACTGCGGGCGTTGGCGGGGCGCCCTGAGGGGCGCGACTTCCTGCGTGAGCCCGGGATCGACAGACTGGACGACATCCTGGCGGCCCTCGCCCGGGACGCCAGCCCGCAGGCGTTGGCGAGCCTGCCGTCCCTGCTCGCCGCGCTGCCGTGGATGGGCACCGAGGCGGCGGCGGTACGAGACCTCCTGGCCAACGTCGGTCAGTTCCTGCAAGGCGATACCGACGCGTACGCCCGGGCTTTCGCACGCGCCGCCGACGTACGCAAACCGTCTCGCGGCGCGCTGATGGAGTTCGTCAGGGCGCTCTACGTCCTGAACCCGAATATGATCGATCTGAGTAATCACATCATGGACTGTTAGCCACCCGGCGGCACCAGGTTGCCTCCGTCCGGGACCAGATGACGGTCCTCGAGGTCACCGGCACCGCCGCGGATCTGCACCGGTTGGCCGAGGAAGTGTTCAACTGCTGACCGGCCGATCTTGAGTGACCAGCCGATCGCCCACCGAAGTCAAGTAGATGTCGTGGCGGTCCGTTTATGGTCGTCCGGCGATCTACAGGAGAGTCCGTATGACAACAATCGCTGTCGTGGCCGCCGGGTCGGTGGTACGGCAGGGCGTCTGTCGTCTGCTTGCCGAGGCGTCGTCGAGGTTCACGCCGTGTGGCTTTGCATCCCTGGTGGAGATGCCTGCCGAACTGGATCCGGATGTGGTGGTGATCGACTGGCCGAATCGTGCCGTCGACGCGCTCGTCCGCATGCTGCCGGCGAACTCCCGTGCCGTGCTGCTCTGCGACCCGACCGACCCGCCGGACCTCGGTCAGGCGGTAGCCGCCGGCGCGCGAGGTTTCCTGACCCGTGACACGGAGGTCGACGACCTGCTCCTCGCCGTCGACGCGGTACGGCACGGCGGGATGCACGTGACCGCGGAGATGCTGGGCATGTTGACCGGGGACGCCGAGCGCCGCCATCTCGCGTTGGGCGAACGTGAGATCGAGTTGCTGCACTGGGTGACGAGGGGCCTGACCAACGAGCAGATCGGTGGGCGGATGAGCCTGACGAAGTCTACCGTCACCTCGTACCTCAGGCAGGTGCGGAGCAAGTTGAACGCGGCCAACAAGACCGACCTGACGCGGCGCGCGATCGAACTCGGGTATGTCCTACCCCGCTGACCGGGAGGTGCTGTCGTGAACCACTCCAAAGGACCACGCGTGAGCACCCTCGATGTGGTGGTGGTGTCGCCGTCCGACGTCGCCCGGGCCGGGTTGGTCCGGCCGTCTGACCTCGCATCGCGTCTGATCCGGCCGGCTCGCCGGCAGTTCGCATTGAGGGGGCAGGGGTTCAAATCCCCTCAGCTCCACCAGGAAACAGCAGGAAGGGCGGGTTCTCGGGTGACCGAGAACCCGCCCTTCCCACATGCCGGCCCTGCTGGTCAGCTGACGGTGATGTCGCTGCACCACATGTAGGTCTGGTCCATGTGCGACGCCTTCCACAGCACGAACAGGATGTGGTTCCCGCTCCGGGAGGACGGGATCGAGACGTTGAACGAGATGTTCTGTGCGGGCGCGTAGCGCCCGGTCGTCGCGATCAGGTCGAGGTTGCCCCACCCGAGTTTCTGGGCGGCCGGGTTGAACCCCTGCTTCGAGATGTAGACCTGGAAGTAGTCAGCGCCATGGCTGGCCTGGTCGTACATCTGGAGCGTGAGGTTGCGGCTTACGGCGGTCGACTTCCACGCTCCCGGCTGGTTGAGCGAATCGTTCCGGGAGAGTGCGTTGCTGCACAGCTGCCCGTCCGGGGTGCGGGACTGGTACTGGCCGGCGAGACCGTCGCGTAGCTGGCTCATCCAGTTCCACATGGTGTCGGGGTTGGCCTGGAACGCCCGGTAGCACATCGGGTCCTGCTGCTGCATGGCCGGATTCGTGTGCTGGTTGCCCCAGGTCGTCCAGCACTGGTACGCGCGGGTCGCCGGGCCGATGACGGTGCCGTGTGCCTGGGCCGCGCCGATCGAGGGCAACGTACCGGCCACCCTTGCGAACAGCAGGACGAGCGCCTGAAGGGACCGACGGGCGGTTGACCGGGGTCGTCCGCCGGATTGATCGGACTTGGGTGAACGCACGGTTCATCCTCCGTTCTTCGGGGTGATCGCGATGGGAACGCTCCCAAACCCACTGTTACATCCATGCGTCTAAATATCAATGCTGATCTATCTAAAACGGGATATGAGGTGGCCAGGGTTGGTCCCCAGCGACCGGATTGACCTGGTCAGAGGCCGGCTGCGGCGTCGTACCGGCGACGCTGATCGGCCATCTCCGACTGGGTCAACGCCTCCTCGAGCGCCAACTCCTCGTACTTGTCCGGGAACATCTCCCGTAGCCGGTCGACGAACATGACGTCGGCGGTCGCCTCGACCACCTGAATGCCCGGAGGGTTGGTGGACATGTCCATGATCAGGGGGCCGGTCAGCTTGGCCGCCACGTCCCACGGGCGCTTCTTCTCGGCGACCCCGCAGAGGTGGAAGCCGTAGACCGTCCGTACGTCGGCGAGCGCGGCGGCGTCGGTCGGCTCGTAGCCGTAGACGCGGACTCCGCAGATCACCGGCGGTTTGCCCTCGGCGGCCACCTGCTGGGCGCCGTGGCCGGCATGGTTGTGCTGCCCCGGGTCCGCCTGTTCGAGCGTGGTCCGCATGCGGGCCGTGATCTGTGCTTGCAGATCCGCCGGCTTCTCCTCCGAACCCGCCCGCCTGGCCAGTACGACCGCGCCGGCCGACACCGCCAGCAGGATCACCGCCACCCACACCAGACGGTGTCGGTACCACCTCGCGGCGCTCTCGGCACTCTCTTGGGAACTCATGACTGCCTCTCGCCTCGTCGCCGTTTCCCGGCGTCCCGACAGGCCGGATCGGACGCCCCGGCGGGTGGGACGTCGAGTGCGTCGGCCGTCGGGGTGCGTGCCAGGGGATGCGTGCGACGGGCGAGGACGCCTTACCCGGCGAGGTGCCCGTCGTCGTGGAGATGGCCCGGTGATGCGACAGGCGAGCGTCTGCCCAAGTGGCGCGCTGCCGGCACCGCGATGCTCCCGCAGTGGCCGTTCCCAGCGCGGTTGCCCCCGCGCTGCGGCGATACGAGCCATCCCACCACGTCTGAGCCCACTCTGGCAACATCGACGTACATCATTGCAAACTCGGCACGTCGCCCCTTCCGGAGCGGCTACGAGAACCGTTCGGTCGCCGCGGCGACCAGGCCGTACCGGCGCAGCAGGTTCGTCAGGTCGGAAGTACGTGTCTGGGTGGGCGGCACCAGCCCGGCCAAGGTGCGGTGGGACGTTCGCAACGGCTCGTACACCTTCCTCGACCAGGAGGTGGGGCTGGACGACGTCAACGCCAAGGGCGTCGTGGTGGGTGGCGACCGGGTCGCGCACGGCGGCACCTCCCGGATCCTGCCGGGCGGCGGCAACGTCGGCGCGAAGGCCATCGCCGACACGGGCACGATCGTGGGCTTCCGCAACGCCGACCGGGTGACTCCGGTCCGGTGGACGGGCTGCTGACACCCGATTTCCGTAGGTGCGTGGGGCCGGCCCGTCGGGTCGGCCCCACCGCACGTCACGGCTTCCAGGAGCCAGCGGTCGCGAACCTGGGCTGGTACTCGAGCACTCCCGAGGTGTCGTGTACGTCGAAAACCACACTGCCGGTGCGCCTGGTCCCGGCGGTCAGGTCGTTTCCGGCCGGCATGGGCATGCCGCAGCCGGAGAAGGCGCCGGCGATCGCATTGGTCTCGGTGCCGTCGGCGGCGACCCACTGGAAGTAGAGCGGGTTCGCCGAGCCGGTGCCCTTGGTGACCGCCACCGTCACGTTGGCGATCACGTACATGCCCTCGTCCGGCTTGAGGCCGTACGACGTGCAGGGCTTGGCCGAGGTGCTGAACTCCGTCACGGTGATCTCGACGGTGCCGCTGCTCTCGTCGAGGACCAGGGTGTCGCCGACGGACATGTCGCGGGTGTCGCCGCCGTCGGCCGCCCGGGGCGACGGAGCGATGGTGGCCGGTGGCCGCCCGACGCCGCGCGTCACGTCCGGGGTGGGCAGCGCGTCGGTCACCTCGTTCGCCGCACGGTTCGCGCCGATGACCACCGCCACGATCCCGCCCGCGCAGCAGAGCAGGGTGAGCACGGCCGCCGTCACCGCGACGACCACCACGGTCTTCTTGGAACTCTTCGTCGCGACGGGCGGCGGAATCGTGAGCGGGTAGCCCGGCCCGCCGGGCGGCGGATAAGCGCCCCCGGTGTGCGGGTAGGCGCTACCCGAGAACGGGGGCTGCGGCCAGGGCTGGTCGGGGGAGACCGGGTAGGGCGAGCTGGCGAACGGTGGTAGCGGAGCGTTCGTCGGGGCCGCCCACTGCTCCGGTACGCCCTCGTGCGGCACCCCGGTCGCCGGCTGACCCGACACCGGCGTCTGCGCCGCCGCCGACCACGGGTCGGGCGGTGCCGGCGCCTGCGGGACCGTCGGGCCGGTGGCGGACTGCTGCGGCTGCGGTGTCGCCGGGAACGGCTGCGTCGGCGGCGGTTCCGGACTCGGCTGCTGAGGGTCCTGCGGTCCGACGGGGGGGGTGGGGGTGGGTCACCGTACTCCTTGACGCCTCGTACGTGCGGTTCGGGAACCCGCCGACGCTACCGTGCGTCGGCTGTCGGCCGGTCGGCACGCCGCCTCGCGTCCACGGTCCCGCCGAGGGTCGGCGCAGCGGCCAGGATGGACGGTGCGAGCGGCGGCGGCGGTCAGGGCAGGGTGAGGACGGCGGCGGTGCGCACCAGGCCGTCGGCGACCACGAACCGGCCGGTGATCGTGGTCGGGGGACCGGAGACCTGGGCAGCGTCCACGCGCGCCGGTGCGATCCGGGCGGTGAACGTGCCGGCGTCCGGGTCCACGTCGAGGTGGGCGTCGTGGAAGTCCAGCCAGGTCCCGACGACCGGGTGCCAGACCTTGTAGACGGTCTCCTTGGCGCTGAACAGCACGATGGGCCACAGGATCCCGGAGGGCAGCCGAGCGCAGGTCTCCTCCTCCTCGGGCAGCAGCACGAGTCGGCGTACCCCCGCATTGATCTCGCGGTGCTGTTCGGCGTCCATGCCGACGGACCGCACGTCGGTGGCGCGCGCTGCCGCGGCGGCGCAGTAGCCGGCGGTGTGGGTGATGGCACCCACCACGCCCGCCGGCCAGATCGGCGCGCGGTTGGCGGCGCTCGGCACGGCCACCGCCGGCAGGCCGAGGTCGGCCATCGCCCGACGGGCACACACCCGACCGGCGGTGAAGTCCCGTCGACGGGTCCGCACCGCCTTTTCGCCGAGACACGCCTGCTCGGCGTCGAGGAGGTCGCCGGTCCAGTCGTCGGGTGCGGCCACGGCCACGGCGACCGTTGGCGGCAGAAGGTCACGCACGGCAGCCACCTACCGCCGGGTAGCGAGGGAACGTTCGCGCGACGGTCAAATTTCCGACTCCCACGACCGGAGAACGTACCGCAAAGATGTAACACCGGAGGGACGCGTCACGCCATCCATGATGGGCTCCGGGACCACCACCAAGAGCTGGCAAGTCGCGTGAACATCTGGAGGAGCTGCGATGAGTGATGGCGCCGAACGGCCGAGGGGTCGGGCCGACGACCACGCACCGACGACCCCGAGCTGGAGTTGCGGCTCCTGTGGCGACGAGTGGCCGTGCGCGACCAAGCGCGGCCGACTGCTGGCGGAGTACGGGGGTGACCGGGCGATGCTCAGCGTCTACCTGGGGTCCTGTCTCGCCGCCGCCGCCGAGGACCTGCGGGCAGCCCTGGTGATGTCGTTGCAGAACCGGTTCATCGGCTGGCTACCCCGAGGGACGCGACGAAGCTGAACCGCCGGTGGCCCCGCCCCGAGCGGGCGGGGCCACCGGCGGACACGGTCGGCTCAGGGCCGTCGGGGCCGCCGGGTCAGGGCGAAGCCGACCACCCCGGCCACCGCGGCGAGCACGCCGCCGACGCCGGTCCAGATCCAACGCGAGCCAAGATCCGGTAACCAGTCCGTCAGCCAGTCACCCTCGTCGTCCGCCTCCGGCGCGGGCGTCGGTACGGCATTGAGCACCGTGCCCGCTCTGGTGTTCGGCACCAGCGGGGCGGCCAGCGCACCGTCGTCGGCCGAGGCGCCCCGGTCCGCGACGACGCCCACCAGCAGGTCCACGTCGATGGGTGCGCCCAGGTCCGGCTCCGGCAGGTCGATGACCGAGAGCCGGACGACGTACGTGCCGGGCAGCGGGTCGGCCGACCACGGCTCCGCCCAGGGACGCACCTCGCGCAGGGTGCAGCCCAGCGCCACGCTCGACGCCTTGCCGTCCACCGTCGGCGTCTGCGCCCCGGCGGTGCACGCCTGCCGTCGGCGCAGCCCGTCGAACACGTCGATCGTCCAGGTGGAGGCCCCGTCACGTGCCTTCGGGAAGGCGACGGTGGCGGTGATCTCGTGGACCTGCCCGGCGGTCGCCGGGAACGACCAGTACAGGTGGTCGCCGACGGAGGCGTCCACGCGTACCGGCTGGCCGGCGGTGATCGGCGTGGCGGTGAGGAACGAGGTGCCGGCCCGGGTCACCGGCGTGGCACCCGGGGACGGGGTGGGGGCGGCCACGGCCGCCGCGGGCAGCAGCGTGGCCCCACCGGCGGCGAGCAGCGCCGCCAGCGAGCGGAACAGGGCGGTACGCATCAGTTCTCCCTCCAGGTGGCGACCCACCAGCGGGTGAGCAGGCCGGCGATCAGGCCGGTCAGCAGGCCGGCGACGGTGAGCAGGGCGAGTAGCACCCAGCCCCGGCCGAGATCGGGGCCGTCCGGGGCGCCGGCGGCGGCGACCACGTCGATGGTCAGCTCCACCGGCATGCCGGGCGTCGCCGCGGTGCCCGGGCGCGCGGCGAACGAGTTGCTGACCACCAGGCAGACGGTGGTGGGCTCGACGACGGGCGTGGGGCTCTCCTCGGCGGTTTCCTCGTCCTCGGCGGTGGCCTCGTCGTCCGCCGTGGCGGACCAGCGCAGACCGGCGGAGAGCACGTCGGCGCGACCGCTGCCGGCGTCCGCGCCCCGAACCAGTTCCCGGCCATCCGCCGCGGTCGCCCGCAGCAGCACCCCGTAGTCCCGGTTCACCGGCCGGTCCAGCGCCATGCTCACCGACGCGCGCAGCTCCTGGCCGGGGCGTACGGGCACCCGGTAGTAGCGGTGCTCGGAGAACGACTCCCGGTCGGCGTACACCCCGGGGGCGAGCAGCGGCGCCGATGCGCAGGCGTCCGTGCCGCCGACCACCGTCGGCGCCCGGGTGTGGGTGTCCCCGGCCCGCTCGACGAGTTGCTTGATGCGGCCGGTCAGCTCGTCGGCGCTCTGTGCCGCGGTGTACGTGCCGCCGGTCGCCCCGGCGATGCAGAGTAGTTGCCGGCGCACCTTCTCGTCCGGTGCGAGGCCGAGCGTGTCGACGACCAGGCTGGTGCCCTGCGCGGCCAGTTCCCGGGCCACCTGGCACGGGTCCGGCGGTGCGCAGGTGTCCTCCCCGTCGGTGATCAGCACGATCCGTCGGGTCGTGGTGCCGGTGCCCAGGTCCTGTGCGGCGGAGCGCAGCGCGAGGCCGACCGGGGTGAACCCGGTCGGCCGCAGCCCGGCCACCGCCGCCTTGGCCGTGGACCGGTCGACCGGCCCGACCGGCACGATCTGCTGGGTGTCCTGGCAGCCGACCTTCTTGTCCTTGCCCTTGTAGGTCGCGCCGAGCACCCGGATGCCGAGCTGGGTCTCCTCCGGCAGCGCGTCCACCACGTCGTTGAACGCCTGTTGGGCCACCGAGATCCGGGTGCGCCCGTCGATGTCCGCCGCCCGCATCGAGCCGCTGACGTCGAGCACCAGCTCGATCCGGGGTGGCTCGGCCACCTGCTCCTCGTCGGCCGCCGCCGGGACCGGCCCGGTCAGCGCGGTGGTCGCCAGCAGTCCGAGAAGGACGGCCGCCGATCGTCTGAAGTTGATCACGGCCCGCAGTGTAGTGAGATCCACTTTGGATGATCGTCGGGGTGGTTGGTCGTCCCGGACAGCCCCGGGAACGACTCTCCGAGGGGGCGCTGGGTCCACGTCAGGTCACCCTCGGTCAACGGCCGGAGGATAGTCCTCGGCCCGGGCGGAATCGGTCGGAAATCCGACCCAAGTTGACCCGTTGTGCCGGTGGCGCGCGGTGGTTAAGCTTCTTCTGCGCGCCCCAATCGCCCGCTTCCCCCGTGGCAGGCGATCGGGGCGCGCGTCTTCGTGTAGAGCTTGGAGAGCAAGAATCCGGCCCGCACGCCTCACGCGTGCGGGCCCGATTTCCGTCGCGCTGTGCGGCGCGTCGCCTGCCGGTGCCTATGTCCAGCGACCGTCGAGCCACATTCGGGCCAGCCAGTCCGAGTACGGGATCAGTCGGCCCACGAAGATCGGATAGAAGTACGCGAAGCACAGGCCCACCAACAGCACGTACGCGCCGGCCGCGATGCTGCCGACCAGCCGTCTCTCGTAGCCGGCGTCCCCGGGCGTCAGGGCCGCCGTCTCGCCCACGTCACCCCCCGGCGGGGCGATCAACGCCCCCAGCACGTACACCACGGCGAGCACCAGGAAGGGCAGTGCCGGCGCCGTGTAGAACGAGAACATCGTCCGGCCGTCGAAGGCGAACCAGAACCAGGGCAGCAGACCCGCGGCCACGGTGAGCAGGATCGCGCCGGCCCGCCAGTCCCGTCGGGCGATGCCCAGCCAGACGAGCGCGACCAGAGCGGGCAGGAACGACCACCACAGCAGCGGGGTGCCCAGTAGCAGGATCTCCGAGGCGCAGGTCGGCGCGCCGCAGGCGCCGTCCCCCGACCAGTAAAATGCGACCGGTCGCCCGAGCAGCAGCCACTGCCACGGCCACGACTGGTACTTGTGCGGATCGTCGAGCTGCGCGTGGAAGCCGTACGCGGCCCGGTGGTACTCGTAGAGGTTGACCAGCGGGCCGATCACCGGGGTGTCGCTGAGCGACCCCGTCGGGTACGCGGACGACGTCGCCAGCCGGTAGTAGCCGTCGTCGCTGATCAGCCACCCCGACCAGGTGGCCAGGTAGGTGCCGACCATCAGCACCCCGGCCAGCACCAGCCAGGGCACCTCGTCGAGCAGGGTGTCCCGCCAGGGCCTGCGGACGCCCGCCGACCGGCGGAGCCCGACCTCCCAGAGGACCACGAAGAGGGCGAACACCGGCACGAAGTAGAGCGCGCTCCACTTGACCGCGCAGGCGCAGCCGATCAGCACCCCGGCGGCCAGCCGCCACCACGGCCACGTCCGCCAGCCGGTCGACGGCCGGCCCGCGCGACCCGGCAGGCTCGGGTCGAGCCCGTCGTCCAGCGCCCGTGCCCAGCGCCGCCGCCGGGCGTCCCGGTCGAGCACCAGCGCGCCGAACGCGGCCAACACGAAGAACAGCAGGAAGATGTCGAGCAGCGCCGCGCGCGACAGCACCAGGTGGAAACCGTCCAGCGCGAGCAGCAGGCCGGCCGCGCAGCCGAGCACCGTCGAGCGGAACAGTCGCCGACCGATGCGGACCAGCAGCAGCACCGACAGCGTGCCGATGACGGCCGCCGAGAACCGCCAGCCGAACTCCGGCGCGGTGGTGAACAGGTGCCCGCCGACGGAGACCTTCGATTCCGCGTCCTGGTAGCCGAAGGCCCACTCGCCGATGCCGATCAGCCACTTGCCCAGCGGCGGGTGCACCACGTACGACGGGACGTTGTCCTTGTAGTTCCACTCGACGCCACGGCTGATCAGCCCGTACGCGTCCTTGGCGTAGTACGTCTCGTCGAAGATCTTGCCCTTGGGGCTGGACAGTCCGACGAAGCGCAGGATCGCCGCGATGGCCACCACCATGCCGGTGGCCAGCCACGAGTACGGGTCCATCCGGGTGTCTACGGTGGCGAACCGGCGACGGACCACGGCGGACACGCCCCCGCCGTCGGCAGGCGGTGTCGCCGCTTCCTGGTGGGGGCTGGGCTCGCCGGACACCTCGACCGTTACCGCTGGGTCGGCGCTCGGGCTCTGCGCTGTCGACGCACTCGTCACCCGGCGATCGTAGGCTGCCGGGGTGTCCTGTGGCGCCCGTCGTCCCTGATACCGGTATTCGCTGTCGATGAAGGAGACGATCTCGTGGGTGAAATGTCCGAAGCGGGGCGCCTGATCCTGCTCGGTGCCCCGCTCGGCAACCCCGCCGACGCCTCGGTGCGGTTCCGGGAGGTGCTGGCCAGCGCCGACGTGGTGGCCGCGGAGGACACCCGGCGCCTCACCCGGCTGGCCCGCGACCTCGACATCACCGTCGGAGGCCGGATCGTCTCCTACTTCGAGGGCAACGAGGAACGGCGTACGCCCGAGCTGACCGAGGTCATCCTCGGCGGGTACACGGTGGCGTTGGTGACCGACGGCGGCATGCCGAGCGTCTCCGACCCGGGATACCGGCTGGTCCGGGCCGCGCTGGACGCCGGTGCGCCGGTCACCGTCGCGCCCGGGCCCAGCGCGGTGACCACCGCCCTCGCCGTCTCCGGGCTGCCCTGCGACCGGTTCTGCTTTGAGGGGTTCCTGCCGCGCGGCGGAGGTGCCCGCCGGTCCCGGCTGCGTGCGCTCGCCGCCGAGGAGCGCACCCTCGTCTTCTTCGAGGCGCCGCACCGGATCGGCGCGGCGCTCGCCGACCTGGCCGAGACGTTCGGCACGGACCGGCCGGCCGCGCTCTGCCGGGAGCTGACCAAGACGTACGAGGAGGTGCTCCGCCGCCCCCTCGGTGAACTGGCCCGGTGGGCCTCGGAGAGCGATCCGCGCGGTGAGATCACCCTGGTGGTGGCCGGCGCACCGGCGACCGCCGCCGACCGCCCCGACGACGAGACCCTGCGCGCCGCGGTCGCCGTGCGCGAGGCCGCGGGCCGCTCCCGCCGGGACGCCATCACCGATGTCGCCACCGAATACTCCCTGCGCCGCCGCGAGGTCTACACGATCGTGCACAGCTGACCCGCCGGCACGAGTTCACCAGGCGGCGGCCAGGAAGCCGAGGGTGATCAGGGCCGGGCCGGCGAGTGCGGCGGACACCGCCCAACGGCGGTGTCGCCGTCCGGGCAGCCGGGCCGACCCGGTCCACCGGACGATGCCGGCGGCGCAGCCGAGCACCACCACCAGCCCGGGCAGCCAGCGCAGGTGCCGGCTCGCGCCGGTGTCGGCGTACGCGGTGCTGCCGTCCGAGCCGGTCATCCGGGCCCGGTGCGCGGTCCCCGGAGCGTCGCCTCCGGCGGGCACACCGCTGACGCGTACGCCGTGTGCCAGGAACCGTCCCTCGTCCGCCGTGAAGATCCCCCGGCACCGCTGGCTGAGTCCCCCACCGGTGCAGGTGTCGATCACCACCGTGCCATTGCGCCCGTGCCCGACCGCGAGCCAGAACGGCCCCGCGCTGACCCAGGCAAAGAAGGCTGTGACCAGGCTCAACAGCACCAGAACGGTGAGCCCGCGCAGCGGGTCGGGCAGCGCGGTCGTCCGCGCGGCGCTGCGACGATCGGTCGCCGGGGGGCGAGGTTGCGGGGCGGACTCCTCCCGGACCGGGGTGCCGTCCCAGTGCACCTCCTCGATCGGCGGCCAAGAGACAGCGCCGTCGTCCGCCGACTGCTCCCCGTCGGGCCGGTACGCGTCCCGACGGCGGCTCTGTTGACGGACCGGCACCCGACGCGGCACCGCGTCCACCGGGGCCCCGGTGGTCGGCTCCACCTCGACCGTCGCCCCGCCCGGTTCGCCATCCGCCCGTGCCGTGCCCCCGGCCGTCGTCGTGCCGGCCGACGAACCGGGTGGCGGCGTCTCGGCGGACTGTCCTGCCGGGTGCGGGCGGGCCGGGCTGGGCGTGGGCACCGTCGGGCTGGGCCGCGCCGGGGTGGGTGTCGGCGGCCGTGGCGTGGGGCTCGGCCGTGACGACGCGCCCGGTCGAGGCGCGGGGCCCGGGCGCCCGGTGGCGGTCGGGTCGGCGGCGGGCACCAGTCGGGGCTGCGGCGCGACCCCGCTGCCCCGTGGCTCGGACGTCCGGGTGGGCTCGTCGCCGACCGCTGGCCCGCTGGGACGCTCGTCATGGTCCCGAGCCGCTCGTCTGCCAGTCACGACGTTCATTGCACACCGAAAGCAAGGGCTGAACGGGCAGCTGGGCCGCGTGTCGGCGACAAATCGGACCAAAGGTCGAGGGGGTCGACCCGGTCCGTCGGCCCGGCACCCCCCATTGGTTCGCGGGCACGCCGGACGGGTCACTAGGCTTGCTGCTCATGAGTCACGTTCTCGCGGCAGTGGCCTGGCCGTACGCCAACGGCCCCCGCCACATCGGCCACGTCTCCGGTTTCGGCGTTCCCTCCGACGTCTTCGCCCGGTACATGCGGATGGCCGGCCACGACGTGCTCATGGTCTCCGGCACCGACGAGCACGGCACTCCCATCCAGGTGCAGGCCGACGCCGACGGGGTCACCCCGCGCGAGCTGGCCGACCGGTACAACAGGGTGATCGTGGAGGACCTGCACGGCCTCGGCCTCTCCTACGACCTGTTCACCCGCACCACCACCCGCAACCACTACGCGGTGGTGCAGGAGTTGTTCGAGGGCATGTACCGCAACGGCTACATCGTGCCCAAGACCACCATGGGCGCGATCTCGCCGTCCACCGGGCGCACCCTGCCCGACCGGTACATCGAGGGCACCTGCCCGATCTGCGGGTACGACAGCGCGCGCGGCGACCAGTGCGACAACTGCGGCAACCAGCTCGACCCGATCGACCTGATCGACCCGAAGTCGCGGATCAACGGGGAGACCCCGAAGTTCGTCGAGACCGAGCACTTCTTCCTGGACCTGCCCGCCCTGGCCGAGGTGCTGCGGCAGTGGCTGGACACCCGCGACGGGTGGCGGCCCAACGTGCTGCGGTTCTCCCGCAACCTGCTCGACGACCTCCAGCCCCGGGCGATCACCCGCGACCTGGAGTGGGGTGTGCCGATCCCGCTGGACGGCTGGCGGGACCGCCCCGACAAGCGGATCTATGTCTGGTTCGACGCGGTGATCGGCTACCTGTCCGCCTCGATCGAGTGGGCCCGCCGGTCCGGCGACCCGGAGGC
The DNA here is from genome assembly GCF_049841675.1 of Micromonospora sp. DT4. Lineage (NCBI taxonomy): Bacteria > Bacillati > Actinomycetota > Actinomycetes > Micromonosporales > Micromonosporaceae > Micromonospora > Micromonospora sp. DT4. Next base: position 159,297 of record NZ_JBNCKT010000002.1, on the reverse strand, counting down.
GTGGCGGAAGTGGTGGTCCGCCGACGGTGCCGGTAAGGATGCCCAGTCCTACTACTTCATGGGCAAGGACAACATCGTCTTCCACTCGGTGATCTGGCCGGCGCTGCTCGCCGGCTACTCCGGTGAGGGCGCCCGCGACGGTAAGCCGGGCGAGCTGGGCCGGCTCAACCTGCCCACCGAGGTGGTCTCCAGCGAATACCTGACCATGGAGGGGCGCAAGTTCTCCTCGTCCCGCAAGGTGGTCATCTACGTCCGGGACTTCCTGGAACGCTACGACGCCGACGCCCTGCGCTACTTCATCGCCGCCGCCGGCCCGGAGAGCAACGACACCGACTTCACCTGGGCCGAGTTCCTGCGCCGCAACAACGACGAGCTGGTCGCTGGCTGGGGCAACCTGGTCAACCGGTGCGTCTCGATGGCCGCGAAGAACTTCGGGGCCATCCCGGCGGTCGACCCGGCCGGCCTCACCGAGGCCGACGAGGCACTGCTCGCCGTCGCCCGGGCCGGCTTCGCCACGGTCGGAGACCTGATCGGCCGGCACCGGCAGAAGCAGGCCATCGGCGAGGCGATGAAGGTGGTCGCCGAGGCGAACAAGTACCTGTCCGAGCAGGCGCCGTGGAAGCTCAAGGCCGAGGCCGACAAGCCCCGGATGGGCACCATCCTGCACGTCGCCCTCCAGGTGATCAGCGACGCCAACACGCTGCTCACCCCGTTCCTGCCGCACTCCGCCCAGCAGGTGCACGGGCTGCTCGGCGGCACCGGCGTCCACGCCCCGATGCCCGTCATCGAGCAGGTCGACGACCTGGACGGCGGCCCGTCGTACCCGGTGCTCACCGGTGATTACACGGTGGGCGCGCGCTGGGAGTCGGTGTCGATCGAAGCCGGTCGGCCGCTGGCCGCGCCGAAGCCGGTGTTCCGCAAGCTCGACCCGTCGATCGTCGACGAGGAGCTGGCCCGCCTGGCCGACTGAACGTCGGACGGCGCCGCCAGGTGGCGAACCGCAGCCGGCGGGCCACCGCCTCCACCGGGCAACGGGCCGCCCGGGTCATCGCCGACACCCGGAAACCTCCGGGCAGGTCGGCCACCGCCTCGTACTCCGTGTCACCGTAGAGGCCGACCAGCTGGGTGGAGCTCGCTCACTTGGCGACGTAGAGTCGCGCGGCGTAGTCGGGGTGAACGCCGGGTGGCGGGCGGATGGACGACGTCGGTGTGTGATGCTGTCGCTGATGAGCGAGCTGACTGAAACCCGTCGCGAGCGTGCCGCCCGGCGGGCCGGAGAGTTCCCGCCCGCCCCCGAGCCGCTGCCCCGGCCGGTGCTGGACAGCCACACCCACCTGGACATCACGGTGAGCGAGGCGGGCGTACCGGGTGGCGGGCCGGCCGACGACCCGGTCGCCGTGGCGGTCGACCTGGCCGCCACCGTCGGGGTGGACCGGCTGGTGCAGGTGGGGGTGGACGTCGCCTCCTCGCGGTGGGGCGCGGACATCGCCGACGCGTACCCGGCGGTGCTGGCCACCGTGGCGCTGCACCCCAACGAGGCGCCCCGGCTGGCGGACCTCGACGAGGCGCTGCGGGAGATCGAGTCGTTGGCCGCCCGCGACCGGGTCCGGGGGATCGGCGAGACCGGGATGGACTTCTTCCGCACCGGCGACGAGGGGCGCGCCGCGCAGGAGGAGAGCTTCCGGGCACACATCGCCATCGCCAAGCGGTACGGCAAGGCGCTTGTCATCCACGACCGGGACGCCCACGCGGACGTGCTGCGGATCCTCGACGACGAGGGCGCACCGGACACGGTGGTGCTGCACTGCTTCTCCGGCGACGCCGAGTTCGCCGGCGAGTGCGTGCGCCGGGGCTACCTGCTCAGCTTCGCCGGCACGGTCACCTTCGGCAGCGCCGCCGCGCTGCGCGAGGCCGCCGCGCTCACACCGCTGGACCAGATCCTGGTGGAGACCGATGCCCCCTACCTCACCCCGATCCCGCACCGGGGCCGGCCGAACGCGTCGTACCTCATCCCGCTGACCGTCCGCTTCCTCGCCGGAACGACCGGCAGCGACCTGGACGAGCTGTGCGCGGCCATCTCCGCCACCGGCGACCGGGCCTTCGGCCCGTGGTGAGTCTCCTCGGCCCGGCGGAGATCCGGGAGCTCGCCACCCGGCTGGGCGTCGCGCCCACCAAGAAGCTGGGCCAGAACTTCGTGCACGACCCGAACACCGTCCGGCGGATCGTCACCGCCGCCGGCCTGACTCCCGACGACGTCGCCCTGGAGGTCGGCCCCGGACTCGGCTCACTCACCCTGGGGCTGCTGCCGGCCGCCGGGCACGTGCACGCCGTGGAGATCGACCCGACGCTCGCCGGGGCGCTGCCGGAGACCGCCGCCCGGCACGCCGGGGCGGACGCCGACCGGCTCACCGTGCACCGCGCCGACGCGCTACGCGTCACCGCAGCGGACCTGGGCGAGCCGCCGCCGACCGCGCTGGTCGCGAACCTGCCCTACAACGTCGCCGTACCGGTGGTGCTGCACCTGCTCGCCGAGCTGCCCTCCCTGCGACACGGCCTGGTCATGGTGCAGAAGGAGGTCGCCGACCGGCTCGTCGCCGGTCCCGGCTCCAAGGTGTACGGCATCCCGTCGGTCAAGCTCGCCTGGTACGCCGACGCCCGCGGCGCCGGGCGGGTGCCGCCGAACGTGTTCTGGCCGGTCCCCAACGTGGACTCCGGTCTGGTCGCCTTCACCCGCCACGACCCGCCCCGACCCGACGTACCCCGGGAGCGGGTCTTCGCCGTGGTGGACGCGGCGTTCGCGCAACGCCGCAAGACCCTGCGCGCGGCGCTCGCCGGCTGGGCCGGCGGCCCGGACCGGGCCGCCGCCGCTCTCACCGCCGCGGGCGCCGACCCCGGCGCCCGCGGCGAGTCACTGACCGTCGAGCAGTTCGCGGCCATCGCCGCGTCGGCTCCGGCCGGTACGCCAGGCGCGAAGTAGGCTGACGCCCGTGCCCGCCGAGGACGCCGAGGAGCTGATCGTGGCCAAGCCGTTCGACACCCACCTGCGCGTGCGGGACATCACCCCGTGACCGAGGCCTGGCGACCGGACGACGAGGACGAGCGACGCGGGGCCATCGGCCCGGTGCGGGTGCGGGTGCCCGCGAAGGTCAACCTGCACCTCGGGGTGGGGCCGCTGCGCCGTGACGGCTACCACGAGTTGAACACCGTCTACCACGCGCTCTCCATCTACGACGAGCTGACTGCCCGCCGGGGCGACACCCTCGCCCTGACCATGGAGGGCGAGGGCACCGGCGAGCTGGCACTGGACGACTCCAACCTGGTGATCCGCGCGGCACACGCCCTGGCCGGTTACGCGGGTGTCCTGCCGCACGCCCGACTGCACCTGCGCAAGCAGATCCCCCTCGCCGGTGGGCTGGCCGGCGGCAGCGCCGACGCGGCCGCCGCGCTGGTGGCCTGCGATGCGCTCTGGGGTACCGGGTTGTCCCGCGACGAGTTGGCCGGGATCGCCGCCGACCTCGGCTCGGACGTGCCGTTCCTGATCTACGGGGGCACCGCGCTGGGCACCGGCCGCGGCGAGGCGGTCAGCCCGGTGCTGGTCCGGCCGACGTCCTGGCACTGGGTGGTGGCGATCGCCGATGTCGGCCTGTCCACGCCTGCCGCATACCGGGAGTTGGACCGGCTCCGTGCGGCTGGCACGGCAAGCGCCCCGCTGGGCAGCACCGATGCCCTGCTCGGTGCGCTGCGCCAGCGCGACCCCCGGGTCCTCGCCCGTACGCTCGGCAACGACCTCCAGGACGCGGCGCTGGCCATGCATCCAGCGCTGGCCGACACCCTCAAGGCCGGCGAGGCTGCCGGCGCGCTTACGGGCATCGTGTCCGGCTCCGGCCCGACCTGCGTGTTCCTCGCCGTGGACGCCGCCGACGCCGAACGGATCGCCGCCGAGCTGACCAGCGCCGGTGTGTGCCGGGAGGCGCGGGTCGCGCACGGCCCCGTGGCGGGCGCGCGCGTCGGCTGACGGCGTGCCCCGGTCGGCCCGCGCGACGCGGGTGGCCGGGACGTCCGCGTACCCTTGGGTCAGGCGTCCCGAGGTGCCCGCCGGCACCCGGACGCCTTGATCTTGAAGGGTGGAACGTGGCCAACATCGTCAATCTGGACCGGGTGTCCAAGGGGTACGGCGCCGCCGGGCGGCTGCTCACGGACGTCTCGCTCGGCCTGGACGACGCCGACCGGATCGGTGTGGTCGGCCTCAACGGCGCCGGCAAGTCCACCCTGCTGCGTCTGCTCACCAAGCAGGAGGAGCCCGACGACGGCCGGGTCACCCACCGTCGTGACCTGCGCGTGCTCTGGCTGCCGCAGCAGCTCACCCTCGCCCCGGACGCCACCGTCCGGGACGTCGTGCTCGGCACTGCCTGGCTCGGTGAGGGAATGGGCGCCGAGCACGAGTGGGCCGGCGACGCCGGGGTCCGCAACATCCTCGACGGTCTCGGCATGCCGCACCTCGGCCTCGACCAGCCGGTCGGCCCGATGTCCGGTGGCGAACGGCGGCGGGTGGCGCTCGCCGCGCTGCTCGTCCGCGACTCGGACCTGCTGATCCTCGACGAGCCCACCAACCACCTCGACGTCGGCGGTGTCGACTGGCTGGCCCGGCACCTCGTCGGTCGCAAGGGCGCACTCGTCGTGGTCACCCACGACAGGTGGTTCCTGGACGCCGTCTGCACCACCACCTGGGAGGTCGCCGACCAGACCGTCCGGGCGTACGAGGGTGGTTTCGCCGCCTGGACCCTCGCCCGCGTCGAGCGCGAGCGGGTCGCCGCCGCCACCGAGGCCCGCCGGCAGAACCTGCTGCGCAAGGAGATCGCCTGGCTGCGCCGTGGCCCGCCCGCCCGGACCTCCAAGCCGCAGTTCCGCATCGACGCCGCCAACGCGCTGATCGCGGACGTGCCGCCGGCCCGCGACACCATGTCGTTGCAGCGCATGGCCGTCTCCCGCCTCGGCAAACAGGTGTACGAGCTCACGGACGTCGAGCTGCACGCCGGGCCGAAGGAGATCCTGCGCGACGTCACCTGGCTGGTCGGCCCGGGCGACCGGATCGCCATCCTCGGCGCCAACGGTGCCGGCAAGACCACCCTGCTGCGGATGCTCGCCGGCATCACCCGCCCCGACGGAGGTCGCCTCAACACCGGCTCCACCGTGCGGCCGGCGTTCCTCTCCCAGGAGCTCGCCGAGCTGCCCGGGCACCTGCGGGTCCTGGAAGCCGTCGAGGAGGTCGCCCGCCGGGTCCAGCTCGGCGACCGGGAGGTCTCCGCCGCCCAGCTCGCCGAGGTCTTCGGCTTCGACGACCGCCGCCTCTGGACACCCGTCAGCGACCTCTCCGGCGGTGAGCGCCGCCGGTTGCAGATGCTGCGGCTGCTGGCCAGCGAGCCCAATGTGCTGCTCTTCGACGAGCCCACCAACGACCTGGACACCGACACCCTCGCCGCGCTGGAGGACCTGCTCGACTCCTGGCCGGGCACGATCATCGTGGCCAGCCACGACCGCTATCTGATCGAACGCGTCACCGAAACCGCGTACGGGATGTTCGGCGACGGCCGGCTGGTGCACCTGCCCGGTGGCGTCGACGAGTACCTCGCCCGGACCGCCGAGCGGGCGGGTGCCGGTCGCGCCGGCGGCGCCCCGACCACCGCGCCCACCGGGCCGGTCACGAGCGGCATGTCCGCCGCCGAGGTACGCCAGGCCCGCAAGGAGCTGACTCGCCTCGAACGGCAGCTCGGCAAGCTCGACCAGCGCGAGGCGACCCTGCTCGACCAGCTCGCCGCCGGCGCCACCGACTATGCCCGCGTCGCCGAGCTGGACACCCAGCTCAAGGATCTGCGCGCCGAGCGGGAAGGTATCGAGGAGAGCTGGATGACCCTCGCCGAGGAGCTGCCGGAGGGCTGACCCGCCCGGGCACGCCGGCGCGGGGGCCGTGTGCGGCGTCACACCGGCACATGCGGGACAATCATCGGCGACACCTCACCCCACGGCGTTGGAGACCCAGACATGGCCCACACCCCCATCAACCACCCCGCGCGGCCGATCTACCGGGCGATCGGCGGGCTGACCGGTCTGTACCTGGTGGTCTTCGGCGTGCTCGGCATCATCGCGAGCGCCGGCAACGAGGTCCTCGCGCAGGACGACACGAAGGTCCTCGGCCAGGGCACCAACCTCGGCCTCTCGCTGCTCTGCGTGCTGCTCGGGCTCGTCGTGCTGGTCGGCGCCGGACTCGGCCGCAACATCGACGTGGCGATCAACCAGTGGACGGCGTACTCGCTGATGGTGATCGGCCTCGGCGCTCTCGCGTTCATCCGCACCGACGCCAACATCTTCAACGCCAACATCCTCACGGTGATCGTGGTGCTGTCGGCCTCCCTGGTGCTGCTCATGGCCGGCATGTACGGCAAGGTCGGCACGGACGAGGAGGCGGAGGCGTTCCAGAAGGCTCGGCTCGTTCTCTGAGGCTTCTTTGGTTGCTTTCGTGGTTGCGGCCGTGGGTTTTCGCCGGAGCCCGAGCTGCTCCGGGCGGTCAGGCTTGATCCCTGCGTAGCTCGGGCTCCGGCGAAGACCTGACCTGGTCCAGCCATTCGGCGGACTGGGCAGCCATCGGTGGTTTGCCTGACATGCCCGTTTCGTTGGGTGACAATTCCCCTGAACCAGTCACATCAGGGGGTCAGGGGTATGGCGCACTTTCCGGTGAACCATCCGGCGCGGCCGCTCTACCGGGTTCTCTCCGGGCTGATCGGCGTCTACATCCTGGTCTTCGGTGTCTGGGGTGTCGCCGAGACGATCGGCGACCCGTTCTTCGCCCGGAGCAGCACCTGGGCCCTCGGCCTACGGACCAACCTGGCCTTCTCGCTCGCCTCCGTGGTCTTCGGAGTCGTCCTGATCATCGGGGCGTCCCGACGCAGCAACCTGGGCCACTACATGAACCTCACCGCCGGCGCGGTGTTCCTGGTGACCAGCATCCTCATGATGTCCGTGCTGCAGACCGACGCGAACTTCCTCAACTTCTCGATGTCGACAGTGATCGTGTCGATGTTGTTCGGCCTGGTTCTGCTCGGCACCGGCCTCTACGACAAGGTCGGCCCGTCGGAGCACGCCGAGGCGGAGCGCGAACGCCGCAAACATCCGGTGGCCGACGCGCACCGAAGTTGACGGCTCAGCGGCGGCGCGCGGTGATCAACGTGGGCTTCGCCTCCAGATGCGACAACCCGTTCCAGGCCATGTTGACCAGGTGCGCAGCCACCGTCTCCTTGCGCGGTTTGCGCACCTCCAGCCACCACCGGCCGGTCAGGGCGACCATGCCCACGAGCGCCTGCGAGTAGAGCTCGGCCAGCTTCGGGTCGTACCCGCGGCTCTTGAACTCGGCGCCGAGGATGTGCTCGACCTGGTGGGCGACGTCGTTCATCACGCTGCTGAAGGTGGCCGTGCCGGACATCAGCGGCGACTCGCGGACCAGCACCCGGAATCCGCTGGTCTCCTCCTCGATGTAGCCCAACAGGGCCATCGCGGCCTGCTCCAACAACTCACGCGGATGCCCCGCCGTCAGCGCCGTGGTGATCCGGTCGAGCAGGGCCCGGACCTCCCGGTCGACCACGACCGCGTAGAGCCCCTCCTTGCCACCGAAGTGCTCGTATACCACCGGCTTGGAGACCTTGGCCCGGGCCGCCACCTCCTCGATGGAGGTGGCGTCGAAGCCCCGCTCGGCGAAGAGTTGCCGGCCGATCGCGATCAACTGCTCCCGGCGCTGGGCCGCCGACATGCGTACCCGTGAGGTCGACTTGGGTTTCGCTGCCGCTGCCGCTGCCGCTGCCGCTGCCGCTGCCGCTGCCGCTGCCGCTGCCGCTGCCGCCGCCGCGGCCGGCGCCGGCCGCCGGCCGCCTGCCTCGTCACTCACCTCGGGCATGTCGCCGCCTCGCTGGCGCTCGGTCACGCCCTGCCGTGGGATGGTGTCTCCGCTGTGCCCGTTCACGTCGTCGCCTCACTGGCGGGCGGCCCGACCGCCCTGCCGTGTCGTGCGACCAAACCCGGAGCGGGCCCGGCCCTCGTCCGCCGAGCCGTCCGGTCCCCCCGCGTCGCTCGGTCATCCGGCCATCCTGCCAGGCGACACCCCGTGACACCGCCCGGTTTACCGAGGTGCGACCGGCTTCATGAGCTTGGCGGCGAGGCGCTCAGGCTTCGGCCAGCGCACCTGCGACGCGGCACCGATCTTCTCGAACAGCCAGATCACCCGCGCCGAGATGTCCACCTGACCCCGCAGCACACCGTGCCGCGCGCTGGTCGGGTCGGCGTGGTGCAGGTTGTGCCAGCTCTCACCGAACGACAGGATCGCCAGTGGCCAGAAGTTCGACGCGCGGTCACCCTGGCGCATCGCGAACGGGCGCTCGCCGTACACGTGGCAGACCGAGTTGATCGCCCAGGTGACGTGGTGCAGGAGGCCGATCCGGACCAGCCCGGCCCAGAAGAACGCGGTGAGCGCGCCCTGCCACGACCAGGTCACCAGACCCCCGATCAGCGCCGGGCCGAGCAGCGAGATGACCACCAGCGCGGGGAAGAGCCGGTCCACCCGGCTGATGTCGCGGTCGGCGATCAGGTCCGGCGCGAAACGCTCCCGGTTGGACAGCTCGCGACGGAACAGCCAGCCGACGTGGGCGTGGAACAGGCCCCGGGTCAGCGCCCAGACGCTCGTGCCGAACCGCCACGGCGAGTGCGGGTCACCCTCCAGATCGGAGAACGCATGGTGCCGCCGATGGTCGGCCACCCACTGGATGATCTCACCCTGCACCGCCAGGGATCCCGCCACCGCCAGGGTCACCCGCAGCCACCGCTTGGCCTTGAACGAGCCGTGCGTGAAGTAGCGGTGGAAGCCCACCGTGATGCCGAGCCCGGAGACCACGTACCAGACCAGGCCGATGGTCACGTCGGTCCAGCCCAGCCAGCCGCCCCAGGCGACCGGTACGGCAATCAGCAGGGCCACGAAGGGGATCACGACGAACGCCCACAGGGCGGCCAGTATTCCGGGGGACTGGGTGCCGTCGGTGAGCGGTTTCGGGCCGGAGCCGGTGCTGTTGGGTTCGAGCACGGTAGTGGACATGACACCTCGCAGAGGGGACGGAAACGATCACGAACCTACGCCTACGTCACCGTAACTTACGGCCTGGTAGATCGCACGGGGAAGTTTGGAATTGCTGTCGTACGTGCGTTCCAATCCGCTGCTCACGACCGATCCATCCGCTGTCGAAGTGCGCCGTCTGCGCGTCGAGGAACAGCTCTCCGTCGCCCAGCTCCAGGCCCGCTCGGGCATCGGGCGCAATCGACTTCAGCACCGCCTGCGCGGGCTGGCTGCCGACCGGTTCCAGGCCACCACGTGCAAGCGTCACCGGGTCGACACCTATCCAGGGCGCCTGATGATCGAGGTGCCCAGGTCGCGGTATTTGTACTGGGAGATCGAGGGATCATGGAGGGCATCGGTGCTGGCGCCGACGAAGTCGAGCGTTAAGGTGTAGCGGCAGGATGCGAATCCCGTCGCGTCGACGTTCTCGACGTGGTGATCGGCCGTGGTGTAATTGGCAACACCCGGGTCTTTGGTACCCGTATTTCAGGTTCGAACCCTGGCGGCCGAGCTGTCCCCATAAGTCCGCTTTAGGTTCTCGTGGGGGTAAGAGGGAACCGTGCCGGGCCTCGTGGTTAGCATGGCCGCGAGAGTGTCCACCGTCCCGACGGGAGCCACGTCGTGCCCCAGCCCCACCTTCGTACCGTCGTCGTACTTGCCGCCGGTGAGGGCAAGCGGATGAAGTCGACACTGCCCAAGGTGCTGCACCCCCTGCTCGGTCGTACGCTGCTCGGCCACGTGCTGAGCGCCGCCGCGCCGCTGGCCGCCGACCGCACCGTCGTCGTGGTGGGCCACGGCGCCGACCAGGTCCGCGCCCACCTGACCGAGATCGCCCCCGACGCCACGCCCGTGCTCCAGGCCGAGCAGCTCGGCACCGGGCACGCCGTGCGGATCGCGTTGGATGCCGTGCCGGAGGGCGCCGGCACGGTCGTGGTGATCAACGGGGACGTGCCGCTACTCCGACCGGAGACGGTCGGGGCGCTGGTCACCGCGCACGAGGAGGCTGCCGCGGCGGCCACCGTGCTGGCCGCCGAGGTGCCCGACCCGACCGGGCTCGGGCGGATCGTCCGGGACGCCGACGGCCGACTGGAGCAGATCGTCGAGGAGCGCGACGCCGACGCGACGCAGCGCGCGATCCGCGAGATCAACGCTGGCATCTACGCGTTCGACGCGGCGCGGCTGCGCGACGGGTTGGGCAAGCTCTCCACGGACAACGACCAGGGCGAGGAGTACCTGACCGACGTGTTCGCTCTGCTCCGCTCGGCCGGCGAGCCGGTCGCGGTGCACGTGGCCGTCGATCACGTCGAGACGCTCGGGTGCAACGACCGGGTGGAGTTGGCGTCGCTGCGTCGGCTGCTGCGCGACCGGGTGAACGAGGCCTGGATGCGCACCGGGGTGAGCCTGCTCGACCCGGTGACCACCTGGATCGACGTGACGGTGGCGGTGGACCGCGACGCGGTGATCGACCAGAACACCCAGCTACGCGGCGCCACGGTCGTCGGTGCGGGCGCGCTGATCGGACCGGACGTCACGCTGATCGACACGATCGTCGGCCCGGCCGCGTCGGTGGTCCGCAGTCACGCGGTCGGCGCCGAGGTGGGCGCGGGCGCGAGCGTGGGGCCGTACGCGTACCTGCGGCCCGCCGCGCGGCTCGCGGACAAGGCGAAGGTCGGTACGTTCGTCGAGGTGAAGAACTCCGAGATCGGCGCCGGCTCCAAGGTGCCGCACCTGACGTACGTGGGTGACGCGACGATCGGCGAGCAGACCAACATCGGGGCCGCGTCGGTCTTCGTGAACTACGACGGGGTCAACAAGCACCGTACGGTGATCGGCAGCCACGCCCGGACGGGGGCGGACAACATGTTCGTGGCGCCGGTCGAGGTGGGCGACGGCGCGTACACGGCGGCCGGTTCGGTGATCGTGGACGACGTGCCGGCGGGCGCGATGGGCGTGGCCCGGGCGCGGCAGCGCAACATCGAGGGCTGGGTGGTGATGCGGCGGGCCGGTACGGCGGCGGCCGAGGCCGCGCAGCGTGCCCGCGATGCGAAGGGTGCGTCGGAGGTGGGCGGCACCGCAAGTGACAGTGAGGCAATGCACGGGCGGGCCGAGACGGTGGGCGGTGCGTCCGGCGCGGGAGATACTGCAACCGAATAGTCCCCGACCCACCACCACCGGGCCGGGTACCGCCGACAAACGGGAGCAGACGGGCCCATGGGCAGCATCGTCGCCGAAAACCGCAAGAGCCTGATGCTCTTCTCCGGACGGGGTTTCCCGGAGTTGGCCAAGGAGATCGGCGAGGTGCTCGGCGTGGCACCGACGCCGGCTGACGCGTACGAGTTCGCCAACGGCGAGATCTTCGTACGGTTCAAGGATTCGGTGCGTGGTTCGGACGCCTTCGTGGTGCAGTCCGTGACGCACGGGGTGAACACCTGGGTCATGGAGACCCTGATCATGGTGGACGCGTTGAAGCGGGGTTCGGCGAAGCGGATCACCGTGGTGCTGCCGTTCTATCCGTACGCGCGGCAGGACAAGAAGCACCGGGGTCGGGAGCCGATCTCGGCCCGCCTGGTGGCGGATCTGCTGAAGACCGCCGGTGCGAACCGGATCCTCACGGTCGACCTGCACACCGCCCAGATCCAGGGCTTCTTCGACGGCCCGGTGGATCACCTCTTCGCCATGGACGTGCTCGCCGAGTACGTGGAGCACAAGTACGCGGGTCGGCCGATGACCGTGGTGGCGCCGGATTCGGGCCGGGTGCGGGTGGCCGAGCGGTGGACCGACCGGCTGGGCGGCTGCCCGCTGGCGTTCATCCACAAGACCCGTGACCCGATGAAGCCGAACCAGGTGGTGGCGAACCGGGTGGTCGGTGAGGTGGAGGGTCGGGTCTGCCTGATCGTCGATGACATGATCGACACCGGTGGGACGATCACCAAGGCGGCGGACATCCTGAAGGAGTCGGGTGCGGCGGAGATCGTGGTGGCGTCCACCCACGCGCTGCTGTCGGACCCGGCCACCGAGCGGTTGAAGAACAGCTCGATCAGCGAGGTCGTGGTGACCAACACACTGCCGTTGCCGCCGGAGAAGCAGTTGGACAAGCTGACCGTGCTGTCGATCGCGCCGCTGCTGGCGCGGGCGATCCGGGAGGTGTTCGACGACGGCTCGGTGACCACCCTCTTCGGTGGCCTGAGCTGAGAGTGGCCGAATCCGGCGACGAAGGCTGACAAACTGGTCGAAAAGGGCTGACTCGCCGACGGGAAACACCGTCGGCGGGTCAGCCTGGAGCCGTGACCGGGGACTGCCGGAAACCTGGGAAATGGCTCGGGTAGACTGGTGCGGTTGCCACGGCGAGGGTGCCCGGCGGGCCGCTGAATAGCGCCGCACGGAGGCACCGTCATCGACGCGGTGCTCCGGGCAGTCGTTCATGACGCATGAGCCCCAGCGAGCCCCTCGCCCCAGCACCGCCAGACGACAAGCCGCCGCAGCGAAGCATCAGGAGTTTCCCCGTGTCCGAGGTAAAGATCAGCGCCGAGCCCCGCACCGAGTTCGGCAAGGGTGGTGCCCGTCGTACCCGCCGGGCCGGCAAGGTGCCCGCCGTGCTGTACGGCCACGGCGAGAAGCCCAAGCACATCGCGCTGCCGTCGCGGGAGTTCGCCGCCGCGATCCGTAAGGGTGGCGCCAACCAGCTCTTCGCGATCGAGATCACCGACGGCACCCAGGTGCTGGCGCTGCCGAAGGCGATCCAGCGTGACCCGATCAAGGACAGCTTCGAGCACGTGGACCTGATCCTGGTCCGCCGCGGCGAGAAGGTCACCGTCGAGGTTCCGGTGCAGCTGACGGGCGAGGCCGCCCGGGACACCCTGATCGTGCACGACCACGACACCCTCTCGGTGACCGCCGACGCCACCAAGGTCCCGGATCACCTCGAGGCGTCGATCGAGGGCCTGGAGGCGGGCTCCCAGGTGACCGCCGCCGACGTCGAGCTGCCCTCGGGTGTCGAGCTGGTCGCCGACTCGGAGCTGACGGTCGCCTCGGTGACCGCCGCGCCGACGGCGGAGCAGCTCGAGGCGACGCTGCCCGAGGTCGAGACGGCCACCGACGAGGCCGAGGCCGAGGTCGGCGAGACCACCGAGGGCTCCGAGGGCGCGGACGCCACCCCGGCCGCCGAGGGCGACGAGAGCACCGAGGCGCGTACCGAGGCCTGATCGGTTCGTACTCTGCTGGCAGGCGTCCCCGAGCTTCGGGGGCGCCTGCCGGCTTATGGGGAGTCGGCAAGGACGCGGGAGGGGCGGGTCGTGACGGACGAGGCGGGGCCGTGGCTGGTGGTCGGCCTGGGTAACCCGGGCCGGGAGTACGCCGGGAACCGGCACAACGTCGGGTTCATGGTGGCCGAGTTGCTGGCTGGGCGCGTGGGCGCGCGGTTCGGCCGGCACAAGCGGGCGGTGGCCGAGGTCGCGGAGGGTCGGCTGGGGTTCGGCGGCCCGAAGCTGGTGCTGGTGAAGCCACTGACGTACATGAACCTCTCCGGCGGGCCGGTGGCGGCGCTGTCGCAGTTCTACAAGGTGCCCCCGGCGCAGGTGGTCGCGGTGCACGACGAGCTGGACATCGAGTTCGGTCAGGTGCGGATCAAGTGCGGTGGCGGCGAGGGCGGGCACAACGGCCTGCGTTCGATGTCGAAGTCGTTGGGCACCAAGGACTACGTCCGGGTGCGGTTCGGGGTGGGTCGCCCGCCGGGGCGGCAGGACCCGGCCGATTTCGTTCTGTCGGATTTCGGCGCGGCGGAACGCAAGGAGCTCGATTTCCTGGTGGACCGGGCCGCCGACGTGGTGGAGTCGGTGATCGTCAAGGGCGTGGAGCCGACCCAGAACCTGTATCACGGGGGTTGAGTCGGGCGGTGCGTACCGGATCGGAAACGCCGGGCCGGTAGTCTGCGCCTTTCGGCGTGCCGTGGCCGGCGACGCGGGTCGCGGCCGATCGGTGCGTGCGGGCACGGGCCGCGGCGAGGCGACGGGAGCGGGCAGATGGGCAGTCCTCCGATGATCGACGGGGCGTTCGCCCGATGGTTGGCCTCCCGGGCCGGTCAGGCGCTGCTCGACCTGCGTGCGGAGTTGGGCTTCGCGGACACCGGGGCGCTCAAGTCGGCCGGGGACAAGGTGTCGCACGACCTGATCCGCACGGAGTTGGCGCGGTGGCGACCGGGCGACGCGGTGCTGTCCGAGGAGGACGAGGGCTCGCGGTTGGCCTGGGCGGCGGAGGTGAACGCCGGGGCGGTGTCCCGTCTGACCGCGGACCGGGTCTGGATCATCGATCCGTTGGACGGCACCCGGGAGTTCGCCGAGGAGGGCCGCTCGGACTGGGCGGTGCACGTCGCGCTCTGGGCGCGGAGCGCGCCGAGCCCGCACGGGCTGGTCGCCGGAGCGGTGGGGTTGCCGGCGCAGCACCGGGTGCTGTGCACCGACTATCCGCCGGCGTACCCGCCGATGACGGTGGAGGCGGCGACGGCCGGTGAGCGCAAGATCCGTCTGGCGGCGAGTCGGAGCCGGCCACCGGTCTTCCTGACCGACCTGGCCGAGGACGTGGGCGCGCACCTCGTGCCGATGGGTTCCGCCGGGGCGAAGATCGCTGCGGTGGTGACCGGCGAGGTGGACGCGTACATCCACGCCGGCGGGCAGTACGAGTGGGACTCGGCGGCGCCGGTGGCTGTGGCGACGGCCACCGGACTGCACGCTTCCCGGATCGACGGTTCTGCGCTTCGATACAACGAGGCGGATCCGCGCCTGCCGGACCTGTTGGTCTGTCGCAAGGATCTCGCCAGCCGGTTGCTTGCAGCGCTGCAGAGGCATTCCGGGTAGCCTGAGCGCACTTCTTGACATGTCCGACCGGAAAGGTCTGGAAATCGGATGAGCGAGCGAGTGTCATGACCTCCCCCGCGGCCTACCGGGTCTCCCACCTGGACGCTCTCGAGGCGGAGAGTGTCTTCGTGATGCGCGAGGTTGTCGCCGAGATGGAACGTCCGGTGCTGCTCTTCTCCGGCGGCAAGGACTCGATCGTCATGCTGCGGTTGGCGCAGAAGGCGTTCGCTCCGGCCAACATCCCCTTCCCGGTCATGCACGTCGACACCGGGCACAACTTCCCCGAGGTGCTGGAGTACCGCGACCAGCGGGTCGCCGAGCTGGGGTTGCAGCTCGTCGTGGCGAGCGTGCCGGAGGCCCTGGCCAGTGGCATGGTCCGGGAGTCCGGCGACGGGATGCGCAACCGGATCCAGACGCCCGTGCTGCTCGACGCGGTGGAGAAGCACCGCTTCGACGCGCTGTTCGGCGGCGCGCGCCGCGACGAGGAGAAGGCGCGGGCCAAGGAGCGGGTGTTCAGCTTCCGCGACGAGTTCGGTCAGTGGGACCCGAAGAACCAGCGACCGGAGCTGTGGTCGCTCTACAACGGCCGGCACCACCCGGGCGAGTCGATCCGGATCTTCCCGCTGTCCAACTGGACCGAGCTGGACGTCTGGCACTACATCGCCCGCGAGCGCATCCCGCTGCCCTCGATCTACTACGCCCACGAGCGCGAGGTGATCGAGCGCGACGGCATGCTCTACGCGGTCAACGAGTTCTTCCGCCCACGCGCCGGCGAGGAGCGGTTCAAGGCCCAGGTGCGTTACCGCACCGTCGGCGACGCCTCCTGCACCGCGGCGGTCCGCTCGGACGCGGACACCGTGGAGAAGGTCATCGAGGAGGTGGCGGCCACCCGGATCACCGAGCGGGGCGCGACCCGTGGTGACGACCGGGTCAGCGAGGCCGCCATGGAGGACCGTAAGCGGGAGGGCTACTTCTGATGAGCACCGAGACCCTGGCATCCACGAATGCGCAGGCGCGGGCTGTTACCGGGGCCGGGCCGGAGGCTCGGTCCATGGACCTGCTGCGGTTCGCGACCGCCGGCAGCGTGGACGACGGGAAGTCCACCCTGATCGGCCGGCTGCTGTACGACACCAAGTCGCTCTTCACCGACCAGTTGGCCGCGGTGGAGGCGGTCAGCGTGGCCCGTGGCGACGAGTACACCAACCTCGCGCTGCTGACCGACGGCCTGCGCGCGGAGCGGGAGCAGGGCATCACCATCGACGTGGCGTACCGGTACTTCGCCACGCCCCGGCGCAAGTTCATCATCGCGGACACGCCAGGGCACATCCAGTACACCCGCAACATGGTCACCGGCGCGTCCACGGCCGACCTGGCGTTGATCCTGGTGGACGCCCGCAAGGGCCTGGTCGAGCAGTCCCGCCGGCACGCGTTCCTGTGCTCGCTGCTGCGGGTGCCGCACCTGGTCCTGTGCGTCAACAAGATGGACCTGGTCGACTGGTCGCAGGAGGTCTACGAGCGGATCGCCGACGAGTTCACCGCGTTCGCCGCGAAGCTCGACGTACCGGACCTGACCGTGGTGCCGATCTCCGCGCTGCGCGGCGACAACATCGTCGCCCGATCGCAGAACATGCCCTGGTACGAGGGCCCGTCGCTGCTGCACCACCTGGAGCGGGTGCACATCGCCAGTGACCGCAACCTGGTCGACGTCCGCTTCCCGGTGCAGTACGTGATCCGCCCGCAGTCCACCACGGTCACCGACTACCGCGGCTACGCCGGTCAGGTCGCCTCCGGTGTGCTCAAGCCGGGTGACGAGGTGATGGTGCTGCCGTCCGGCTTCACCAGCCGGATCGCCGCCGTGGAGACCGCCGACGGGCCGGTCGCGGAGGCGTTCCCGCCGATGTCGGTGACGGTACGGCTGGCCGACGAGATCGACATCTCCCGGGGCGACATGATCTGCCGGCCGAACAACGCGCCCGCCGTCGCCCAGGACATCGAGGCGATGGTCTGCTGGATGGACGAGACGGCCCCGCTACGGGTCGGCGGCCGCTACGCGATCAAGCACACCACGCGGTCGGCGCGGGCGATCGTGCGCGGGCTGTACTACCGGCTGGACATCAACTCGTTGCACCGCGACGAGTCGGCCGACGAACTGCGGCTCAACGAGATCGGCCGGGTGCGGCTGCGGACGACGGTGCCGCTGCTGGCCGACGAGTACCGCCGCAACCGCACCACCGGCGGCTTCGTCATCATCGACGAGGCCACCAATCGCACGGTGGGCGCCGCCATGATCGTCGAAGCCGCCTAGCGCCCTGCCCGCTCCACCCGCTCCACCCACCCATCCGGTGATCAAGAGGTTTGCGTCAATCCGAGCCCGGATTCTGACGCGAACCTCTTGAGCACCGGGGTGATCACCGGGGGAACGCCGGCCGGGGTCAGTGCAGGCGGGTGGCGCCGGGGGCGGGGAGGACCGGAACCGTGGTGGGGGCCGTGTAGTTGCGTTCGGCGTAGGCGGCCCGGACGGCCTCGGCCACCGCGTCTGCGCGGTCGGTCTCGACCAGGGCGAGGACGCAGCCACCGAACCCGCCGCCGGTCATCCGTGCCCCCAACGCGCCGGCCGACAGCGCCGCCTCGACCGCCGTGTCGATCTCCGGCACGGTGATCTCGAAGTCGTCGCGCATCGAGACGTGTGAGGCGGTGAGCAGCGGGCCGATGTCGCGGACCCGGCCGGCGCGCAGCAGCGTGACAGTGTCCAGCACGCGCTGGTCCTCGGTGACGACGTGTCGGACCCGCCGTCGGGTCTCGGTGTCGTCGAGCCGGGCCAGGGCGGTGTCGAGCTGGTCGACCGGCACGTCGCGCAGCGCCGGGACGCCGAGCGCCTCGGCGGCGGCCTCGCAGGATCGGCGGCGGGCGGCGTACTCGCCGTCGGCGTGCCGGTGCGGGGCGCGGCTGTCGATGACCAGCACGGCCAGCCCGGCGGCGTCCAGGTCGAACGGGATGTGCTCGACGGACTCGTCGCGGCAGTCGAGGAAGAGTGCATGGCCGGCGCGGCAGCGGATCACGGCGGACTGGTCCATGATGCCGGTCGGTGCGCCCACGTAGACGTTCTCCGCCCGCTGCGCCAGCCGCGGCTGCCGTTCTGCGGGCAGCTCCAGTCCTGCGAGGTCGAGCAGGGCGGCGAGCACCGCCGACTCGAGCGCGGCCGACGAGGAGAGCCCGGAACCCAGCGGCACGTCGGAGGCGATGGCCAGCCGGGCGCCGGGCACCGCGTGGCCGGCGTCGCGCAGCGCCCAGACCACCCCGGCCACGTACGCGCCCCAGCCGGTCACCCGGCCGGGCTCGGCCACGTCGTCCGCGTCGAAGCTGATCGTCTCGCCGGAGAGTTCGGACCAGACCGTCCAGCGCTCGTCGTCCCGCCGGTCGGCGGCGACCACGGTACGCATGGGCAGCGCGAAGGGCAGCACGAACCCGTCGTTGTAGTCGGTGTGCTCGCCGATCAGGTTGACCCGACCGGGTGCGGCCCAGAGGCCGGCGGCCGGACCGTCGTACTGTTCGGTGAAGCCGACCGTGGCCCGCTCGACGACGTCACCGGTGGGGCCGGTCATAGCGCCTCCTTTGTTCGCGACTGCGGGGCTCGCAAATCCGGCTCACTCCTCCCGCTCACGACTGCTCCAGGACGTGCGCGCGGTAGAAGGCCCAGGCATCGCCGACCATGTCGTGCAGGGTGGGCTTGCGGGGCACCCAACTCAGCTCGTCACGGGCCAGCGCGGAGGAGGCGACCAGCTCGGCGGGGTCACCCTCGCGGCGCGGCGCCACCTCGACCGGAAGCTGGTGACCCGTGACCTCGCGGACCACGTCGACCACCTGGCGGTTGGTGAAGCCGTTTCCGTTGCCGAGGTTGTAGATGCGGTGCTGACCCACGGTGGCGGCGTCCAGCGCCAGCAGGTGCGCGCGGGCGAGGTCGGCGACGTGGATGTAGTCGCGTACGCAGGTGCCGTCCACGGTGGGGTAGTCGTCGCCGAAGAGTTGGAGCTTCTCCCGCCTACCGGCGGCGACCTCGAGGGCGATCGGGATGAGGTGCGTCTCCGGGTCGTGGCGCTCGCCGAGCGCGACGTCGCCGGCGAGGTGCGCTCCGGCCACGTTGAAGTAGCGCAGCGACACGGCGGCCAGCCCGTGCGCGACGGCCTCGGACGTGAGCGCCATGTCGACGGCGAGCTTGGTGGCGCCGTACGTGTTGGTGGGTGCCTTGACCGCGGTCTCCGTGATCGGCAGCTCGGTGGGGTTGCCGTAGACGGCGGCCGTGGAGGAGAAGACCATCCGCGGTACCCCTGCGGCGCGGACCGCGTTGATCAGGGCGAGCGTACCGACGGTGTTGGTCTGCCAGTACAGCTCCGGCTTCACCATCGACTCGCCGGCGGCGATGAGGGCGGCGAAGTGCAGCACTCCGTCGAAGCCGGCGTCGGGGGTGAGGACCTGGGCGGCGTCCTGGATGGACGCCTCGACGTGGGTCGCGTCCGGAGCGAGCGCCTCACGGTGACCGGTGCGCAGGTCGTCCAGGACGACGACCTGGTGGCCGGCGTCGAGCAGCATCCGGGTCACCACGCTGCCGATGAAACCGGCACCCCCGGTGACGAGCAGTTTCACGTCGTTGCCTCCTGCCTGGCCCGCCGGGACGTGGCCCTTGGTGATCACCCTACGGCGGCGATCGGGAGCAGTGTGGATCGCGCCGCGCGCCATTCCATCATAATCTCTCATGTTTAAACAGAGCCGCACATGCCCCGGTGACTCCGTGTGATCTCCCGTGTGGCGGGCACACGGTGTCTACCATCTCTGTCATGCGGGAAGCGGCCCGTTCCGGGCTCCGACGACGCGGGCGGGGAGGCTCCCCCCGCGACCCCGGGCCGCTCGCCCGAGCCGTCGCCCGGGTGCTGGTCCGTACCGCCGACGGCGCCAGCCGCCTCGTCACCAATCTGCTCGGGACCGGTCCGGCGGCCGGTCGGGAGCGCATCTCCGAGGCCGAGCTACGGGATCTGGTCGCGGCCAACACGGTGCTCGACCCGGACGAGCGACGGATCATCGACGAGGTGTTGGTGGCCGGCGCGAGCCTCGTCCGCGAGGTGATGATGCCCCGCACCGAGGTGGTCTTCCTGCCGGCCCGGCTGACCATCGCCGAGGCCGCCCGGCTGGTGCGGGCCGAGACGCACACCCGCTACCCGGTCACCGACGGCACCCATGACGACGTGGTCGGGTTCGTGCACCTGCGGGACGTGCTGCTGCGTCCGGACGCCGACCCCTGTGGCACCGTCGGCGAGCTGACCCGCGAGGTCAAGCAGGTGCCCGGGAGCAAGCGGGTCCTGGCCGCGCTGACCGAGATGCGCCGGGAGGGACACCACCTGGCGGTGGTGATCGACGAGTACGGCGGAACCGCCGGCATCGTCACCCTGGAGGACCTCATCGAGGAACTCGTCGGGGAGATCCACGACGAGTACGACGCGACACCCGACTCGACGCACGCCGGTCTGCCTGCGGTGGTGGACGGCCGGCTCAACCTCGCCGACTTCGCCGAGCGGACCGGGGTGGCGCTGCCCGCCGGGCCGTACGAGACCGTCGGCGGGTACGTGATGGCCGTGCTGGGTCGGTTGCCGCTGGCCGGGGACGAGGTTCCGGTACCCGCCGAGCCGTCCGACGGCGGCGGAGGAGATCCGGCGGCCCCGGCGGACGGTTGGCTGCTGCGGGTGCTGGCCCTGGACGGACGCCGGGTCGCCCGGCTCGCGGTGACGGCGGTACGGGTGCCGGAACAGCGGCGCGACCCCGCCACCGGCCTTCTGCGCGAGGCGGACGGGAGCGCCGCGGGGCAGCGGCGCGGCGGCGCTGTGGGGCCGAGTCGACGGGTAGGCACGGCCGGGCGACGCGAGGTCAGCGCCCCGACACCGGCAGGCCGGGGCCGACGCGCCGGCCCGTCATGACGGCTCCGCTCGCTTGCTGACAGAATTATCGTCATGCCCGACGTTCCCGAACGACCCCGCGTCTTCTCCGGCATCCAGCCGACGGCCGACTCGTTCCACCTCGGCAACTACCTGGGAGCCGTGCGGCACTGGGTGGCCCTGCAGGACACCCACGACGCGTTCTACTGCGTGGTGGACCTGCACGCGATCACCGCCGGCCACGACCCGGCGGTCCTGCGTCAACGGAGCAGGGTGGCGGCCGCCCAGCTCTTCGCGGTCGGTATCGACCCCGACCGCAGCACCCTGTTCGTGCAGTCGCAGGTGCCCGAGCACCCGCAGCTGGCCTGGGTGCTCGGCTGCATCACCGGCTTCGGCGAGGCCAGCCGGATGACCCAGTTCAAGGACAAGTCGCAGAAGCAGGGCAACGAGCGGGCCAGCGTCGGGCTGTTCACCTACCCGGTCCTGCAGGCCGCCGACATCCTGCTCTACCAGGCCAACGCCGTGCCGGTCGGCGAGGACCAGCGCCAACACCTGGAACTGTCCCGCGATCTTGCCCAGCGCTTCAACTCGCTGTTCGGCGCGACGTTCACCGTGCCCGCGCCGCACATCGTCAAGGACACCGCGAAGATCACCGACCTGCAGGACCCGACGGCGAAGATGTCCAAGTCGTCGTCCTCGCCGGCGGGCATCATCGACCTGCTGGAGGACCCGGCCCGGTCCGCGAAGAAGATCCGCTCCGCGGTGACCGACACCGGCCGGGAGATCGTCTTCGACGCCGAGACCAAGCCGGGTGTGTCCAACCTGTTGACCATCTACTCGGCACTCAGCGGGCGTGGCATCGACGACCTCGTGTCGGCGTTCGCCGGTCGCGGCTACGGCGACCTCAAGAAGGAGTTGGCCGAGGTGGTGGCGGAGTTCGTCCGTCCGATCCAGGAGCGCACGCGCACGTACCTCGACGACCCGGCCCAGCTCGACAAGCTGCTGGCCGCCGGCGCGGAGAAGGCCCGGTCCGTAGCCGGCGCGACCCTGCGGTCCGTGTACGAGCGAATCGGCTTCTTCCCGCCGGTGCGCGGCGAATAACGCTGCGGGGACAGGTGGCCGACGTGGTGGCACGGAGCGTGGATCGCAGTGGCGGGGTGCCGTCGAGCGGCGACACCGTGCAGATCGGCATCGCGGTGGACATCCCGGAGCCGTGGGGGGCGCAGCTCACCCGGCGACGGGTCGAGGCGGGTGATCCCCTCGCGGTGCCCGCGCACGTGACGCTGCTCGGCCCGACCGAGATCCCGACCGACGTGCTGCCAGGCGTCGAGCGGCACCTCGCCGCCGTGGCCGCCGCGCACCTGCCGTTCACGCTGCACCTGCGGGGCACGGGCACGTTCCGGCCGGTGACGCAGGTGGTGTTCGTGGCGGTGGCCGCCGGCATCAGCGAATGCGAACTGCTGGCCGCGGCCATCGCGGCCGCGCCGGGACTGCACCGCCCGACCCGCTTCCCGTACCATCCGCACGTCACCGTGGCCCAGGACGTCGCTCCGGAGGCGTTGGACAAGGTGTACGAGGATCTGGCCGACTTCTCCGCGATGTTCGAGGTCGACGGGTTCACCCTGTTCTCGCACAGTGGACAGGCCCGGTGGCAGCCGCGCCGGGACTTCCGCCTCGGCGACTGAAGCTCGGCGACGCGCCGGGCGGCGAGCAGTCTTGTGCTGGTTGCCGGGACGGCGGCAGGAGATCGGCGAGGATGATTGCGTGAACGTGATCGGCCGGATCGAGGCGGGTATCGACCGCTGGGTGGGTGCCGCGCGCGCCCGGTCGGGCCTGTTCGACCACGTGTGGCGCGCCGGGACGCTCTACGCCGACGTGTTGGCGGGGCGGCTCGCCGCAGCGATCGCCTACTACGGCTTCTTCGCAGTCTTCGCGCTCGCCCTGGTCGCGTACTCCATCTTCGGCGCGATCCTGGAGGACAACGACGAGGTCAGCGAGGCGGCGGCTGGGTTCCTGAAGGAGAACCTGCCGTTCCTGGACGCGCAGCAGATCGCGAACTCCAGCGGGACGGTCGGGGTGGTCGGCCTGGTCATCCTGGTGTTCACCGGCATCGGCTGGGTGGAGGCCATCCGCTCCTCCCAGCGGCTCATGTACGCGCTCAACCAGCAGCCCGGCAACCTCGTGGTCCGGCGGCTGGTCGACCTAGGGGTGCTGATCGGCGTCTTCGTGCTGCTCGGCCTCTCCGTGGCGGCGGTGGACGCGTTGGAGTCCCTGCTGCGCTTCCTGCTGCGCAGCACCGGGTCGGTCGGCCTGACCACCGTCAGCGCCGTACTCAGTGTGCTGGTCAACGCGGTTCTCGCCACCGCGCTGCTGCTCGCGGTGCCCCGACTGCGGATGAGCCGGTCCCGGTTGCGTCCGGTGGTGCTGCTGGTGGCGGTGGGCATCACGCTGCTCAACACCGTGGGGCGGTACTACGTGGTGCGCACCGAGCGGAATCCGGCGTACACCGTCGTGGCCGGCGCGGTCGGTCTGCTGCTCTACCTCTATCTGCTGAACCAACTGGTGCTGTTCGGAGCGGCGCTGCTCGCGACCAGCCGGAGCGGGCGTGTGGTGGACCTGGCCGAGGGTGCCCCGGCGGTGGATGTCGACGAGAACACCGATCCCGGCGCTCCGGGCGGTGCGGGGTGACGGCGGAGATGCCCGACGTGCTGATCACGGTCGACCAGGATTCGCCGGTGCCCCCGTACGAGCAGGTGCGTGTGCAGCTCGCCGAGCTCATCGGCGACGGCCGGTTGCCCGTGGGCAGCCGCCTGCCCACCGTCCGGCAGCTCGCCGCCGACCTGCGCCTGGCCGCGAACACGGTGGCGCGGGCGTACCGGGAGTTGGAGGCGGCCGGACTGTTGCAGACCCGGGGACGCAACGGCACCTTCGTCGCCCCTGGGCGGGACGACGCCGTCGACCGGCTACACCGGGTCGCCGTCGAGTACGCCGCCGAGGCGCGGCGGCTGGGCGTACCTCCCGATCGCGCTGTCGCTCTCGTCCGCGCCGCCGTCGACGCCACCCGGCACGACTGAGCCGAGGACGGCGAAGGCTGCTCGCCAACCACAACTCCGACGAAAACCTCGCGCTCGACCTGTACGCGGGTTGCATCCAGGCGGTACGTCGCCGGGCCGCTGAGTGGCTGCCGATCGGACTCCGGACGGGCGGTAACTGAACAGAACAGCACCGATGCTCGCGTTCGCGGACCATGATGAGCGCGTGGGCGCACTTATGACACTGGACCTGCCGGCCGACTCGCCGATGCTCGGCCTGCCGTGGATCATCACCTTCGGGCCGCTCGGAGACCTGGACGAGTGGGAGCCGGTGGTCTGCGGGCCGTACGAACGGCCGCACGCGTTGGCGTTGGCCGAGGCGGTGGTGGCCGAGGAGCAGTTGATGGCGGTGGTCGAGCCGCTGCTGACGGCGCTGTCGGCCGACGAGATCCGCAGCGAGATCGCCGCCGCGCAGGTGGCCGCCGAGGACGAGGCCCGGCAGGTCGAGGGGGCCGACCTGTACGGCGACTTCGAGGACGTGATCGACGAGGAGTTGGACGCCGCGGTCGACGAGGCGGGTCACGGCGAGCCCGCCGAGCCGCCGGACGAGGCCGAGGTGCGCGCCGGCTTCACCCGGATCGCGGCGCTGCTCACCGCGAAGTGACGCGGCGGGTCAGCGCGTCGGCGGGCCGTCCAGCACGCAGAACTCGTTGCCCTCGGGGTCGGCGAGCACGGTGAACCGCTCGTTCCCGGTCTGGCCGACGTCGACGTGCCGTGCGCCGAGGCCGACCAGCCGACGTACCTCGGCCTGCGGGTCGGTGTCCGCGACCAGGTCGAGGTGTACCCGGTTCTTGCCCTGCTTGGTGGTGCCGGAGCCCTGCAACCAGATGGTGGGCGCGGGGGCGGTCGGCTGCTCCGGCGGCCAGAGCTTGGCGCTGCCGTCGTCGCCCTGCTCGACCTGGTAGCCGAGCGCCGCCGACCAGAACGTGACCATCAGGTCCAGGTCCTCGACGTCGATCGTGTACTGCGCCATCCGTACCACCATGGGGGTCACCTCCGTCGCGTCGGTGTCCCTGGCGGTACCCACGGCGGCGACCGGACACACCACGGGCGTCACACGAACACCGGCGCCGCGCGGAGTTCGCTCCGCGTGACGCCGGTGCACCTCACCCCCCACCACAAGGGGTCGGCAGCCCAGTCGCCCGTTGGCGCGGGGCACGACGGACGACCAGGTCGGAATTGGGTTACCCGTTCAGCGCCGTTCCAACCAGGCAGCCGCGTCGACCGGCAGTAGGTGATCGGCGCGCGCGAGGCTCGGGCGGGACTGCCACGCCGATTGACCGACCCAACTACTACAAAGTGTCGTTGATGGGGGAGGATGGGTGGCGTGGAAGCACTTCGACTTATTCTCCTCTATGTCCATCTGATCGGCTTCGCCCTGCTGCTCGGTGGCTCGATCGCCCAGTACGTCAGCGGGAAGCTGCGGATCAACTCCGCCATGCTCTGGGGCGCCGTGATCCAGTTGCTGACCGGCCTCGGGCTGTCCGCGCCCCTGCGCGGCGGCGGTGACGCCGAGCCGGACCCCGCGAAACTTGTGACGAAGTTGGTGATCGCGCTGCTCATCTTCGTCATGGTCTTCTTCTCTCGTAAGCGGGACGTGGTCAACCGCGGCCACTTCCTCGCGATCGTCGGCCTGACCCTGGTCAATGCGGCAGTGGCGGTCTTTTGGCGGTAGCGTCCGAGGAGGAACCGCTCGCCGGAAACCGGACATCCGCGACGCCTCGGCGTTCGGTTAGCAGCACGAAGAGTGATGTGCCCCACGCAAGGGTTACACCCGGGTAACAGGCGCTCAACAGTCGTGCACGATTGTCGGCCGGTGGGTGGGCGCGGGCGTACGCTCCCGTCCGTAACGTGGGACAGCCGGCGGCACACCCGCAGGTCGGCTGATGGGCTGCCACCGCACTAGGCGCGGTGTGCAATGGGAAGGAGACGTCTTGCGCTCGGTGCGTGGGATGCGGATCGCCTCGATCTTCGCGGCAGGTGGGCTCGTGCTCAGCGCCGCCGCGTGTGGCGAGGCCCCCGATGATGACAAGAACGCCGGCAGTGGCGCCAAGAAGTACAGCGCCTGCATGGTGACCGATGTCGGCGGCATCGACGACAAGTCGTTCAACACCTCGGCCTGGAAGGGCCTGCAGGCGGCCAAGGCCGCCAACGACAACATCGACATCAAGTACGTCGCGTCGAAGGCCGAGGCCGACTACGAGCCGAACCTGACGCAGTTCGTCAACCAGAAGTGCGACTTCATCCTGGCCGTCGGCGGCCTGATGGCCAACGCGACCTCGAAGATCGCCAAGGCGAACCCGAACCAGCAGTTCGGCATCGTCGACGCCAACCCGGGTGACGCCAACGTCTACCCGATGCAGTTCGACACCGCCCAGGCCGCGTTCCAGGCCGGCTACCTGGCCGCCGGGATGAGCAAGAGCGGCAAGGTGGGCACCTACGGTGGTCTGCCGATCCCGCCGGTGACGATCTTCATGGACGGCTTCGTCGACGGTGTGGCGTACTACAACACCACCAAGAAGAAGAACGTCCAGGCGCTGGGCTGGAACAAGGAGACCCAGAAGGGTTCCTTCACCAACGACTTCGCCAAGCAGGACGAGGGCAAGAAGGTCTCCGACGCGCTGGTCGCCCAGGGCGCGGACATCATCATGCCGGTCGCCGGCGGCTCCGGCCTCGGCACCACCTCCGCGGCCAAGGCGTCCGGTGGCAAGTACAACACCATCTGGGTGGACGTCGACGGCTGCGAGAGCACCCCGGACTGCGCCGCGATCATCACCACCGTGGTCAAGAACATCCCGGAGGCCGTCAAGGAGGCCGTACTCAAGGCCGCCGGTGGCGAGAAGTTGCAGGCCAAGCCGGGCTTCGTCGGCACCCTGGCCAACACCGGTGTCTCGATCGCTCCGTTCCACGACTTCGACAGCAAGGTTCCGGCCGAGCTGAAGACCGAGGTCGACAAGATCAAGGCGGACATCGCCGCCGGCACCATCACCGTCACCTCGAAGGCCCAGCCGACCAAGTGACGACCGGCCGGCTTTTCCGGTGGGATCATCGGGGGGCCGGCGGGGGACAGGTACGACCGATACGGCCGCTCCGGCGTCGCGGGTGACCACCCGTGGGCCGGAGCGGCCGATCTCGCCACGGCGGCCGGCCGGTCCAGCCCGGTCACCGGCAGCTACGCTGCACCATCGCTCGCACTCCAGGAGGTTGCGCTGAGACTCGAACTGCGCGGCATCACCAAGCGGTTCGGTGATCTGGTCGCCAACGACCACATCGACCTGACGGTGGAGCCTGGAGAGATCCACGCCCTGCTCGGCGAGAACGGCGCGGGCAAGTCGACCCTGATGAACGTGCTCTACGGGCTCTACCAGCCCGACGAGGGCGAGATCCTGGTCGACGGCGAGCCGCTGAAGCTGAAGGGTCCGTCCGACGCGATCGGCGCCGGGATCGGCATGGTGCACCAGCACTTCATGCTGGTGCCGGTCTTCACGGTCGCGGAGAACATCATGCTCGGCGCCGAGCAGACCCGGGGCGGCATCGCCGGCTTCCTGGACCGGCGGCGGGCCCGGCGCGAGGTCGCCGAGGTGTCCGAGCGCTACAACCTGCGGGTCGATCCGGACGCGGTGATCGAGGATCTGCCGGTCGGCATCCAGCAGCGCGTCGAGATCGTCAAGGCGCTCACCCGCGACGTCGACCTGCTCATCCTGGACGAGCCGACCGCCGTGCTCACTCCGCAGGAGACCGACGAACTGTTGACGGTCATGCGGTCGCTGAAGGCGGCCGGCAAGTCGATCGTCTTCATTACCCACAAGCTGGGCGAGGTCAAGGCGATCGCCGACCGGATCACGGTGATTCGGCGCGGAAAGACCGTCGGTACGGCCTCTCCCGAGGCCAGCCGGGACGAGTTGGCCGCGCTGATGGTGGGCCGCAGCGTGCGGCTCACGGTCGACAAGTCGCCGTCCACCCCGGGTGACCCGGTGCTGGAGGTGGCCGGGCTGGTCGTCGAAGACGACCGACAGGTCCGGGCCGTCGACGGGGTGGACCTGACCGTGCGGGCGGGCGAGGTCCTCGGTGTGGCGGGGGTGCAGGGCAACGGTCAGACGGAGCTGATCGAGGCGATCATGGGCCTGCGCCCGGTGCTCGCCGGCACGGTCAGCCTGGGCGGTGACCGGATCGACGGTTGGACGACCAAGAGGGTGCTCCGCGCCGGCGTCGGCTACGTGCCCGAGGACCGCAGCGTGGATGGCCTGGTCAAGGAGTTCAGCGTCGCCGAGAACCTGGTGCTCGACATGTACGACCGGCCGCCGTTCGGCGCCGGACTCGCGCTGAAGTCGGACGCGATCGCCGTGTCGGCGAAGGAGCGGATCGAGCAGTTCGACGTCCGCACCTCGTCAGCGGACGCGGCGGTGGGCACCCTCTCCGGCGGCAACCAGCAGAAGGTGATCGTGGCACGGGAGCTGTCCCGGCCGTTGAAGCTCTTCATCGCCGCCCAGCCCACCCGTGGCGTGGACGTCGGGTCGATCGAGTTCATCCACAGCCAGATCATCCACGAGCGGGACGTCGGCACCGCGGTCCTGGTGGTGTCCAGCGAGCTCGACGAGGTGGTCGGGCTGGCTGACCGGATCGCGGTGATGTACCGCGGCCGGATCATCGGCATCGTCGGCCCGGACACCCCGCGTGCGGAGATCGGCCTCCTGATGGCCGGCATCAGCCCGGACGCCGAACACGGCACGGACGCCGAACACGGCACGGACGCCGAGCCGACCGACGGCGCGGCCATCGACGGGAGTCCGGCGAGCGACGCGGGCTCCGCGAACGAGGACGAGGCATGAGCGACCCCACCCCGCAGTCCGGCTCGCCGGACAAGGAGCCGGCGAGCAAGGCGCAGGCCGCGCAGAACGCGCTCGGCAACACCGAACGGGCTGAGTCGGCGACCCAGCCGGCCTCCCCGGCGTCGAAGCCCGAACCGGAGCCGGAGCAGTCCCTGGGCCGGTTGTTCCTGGACAACCTCTGGGCGGCCAACACCTTCACGGTGACCCTGCTGTCACTGGTGCTGGCGATCGTGGTCGGCGCGGTGTTGATGATCATTTCTGATCCGGACGTGCTGCACACCTACACCTACATCACCGCCCGCCCCTCGGACGCGTTCAGTTCGAGCTGGACGCTGGTGAGTGAGGCGTACGCGAACCTGTTCAAGGGCTCGATCTTCGACCCGGAGGCGTTCTCCGGCTGGCTGAACGGCAGCAACGGCTGGCAGGCGGTGCTCGCGCCGATCTCCGAGACGCTTACGTACGCCGCGCCGCTGGTCTTCACTGGCCTGGCGGTGGCGCTGGCCTTCCGCGGCGGCCTGTTCAACATCGGCGCGCAGGGTCAGGCGACCATCGGCGTTATCCTGGCCGCGCTGGCCGGCTTCCTGCTGCCGTTGCCGCCCGGCCTGCACCTGCTGGTGGCGGTGCTGGCCGGCGCGCTAGGCGGGGCGCTGTGGGGCTTCATCCCGGGCATCCTCAAGGCCCGCGCCGGCGCGCACGAGGTGATCAACACGATCATGCTCAACTACGTCGCCACGTACTTCCTGACCTGGCTCATCGTGCAGAACGGCGTGCAGGACCCGAAGCGGACCGACGCGATCAGCAAGGCGGTGGACACCTCCGCGCAGCTGCCCCGCCTGCTCGGCGACAACCTGCGGGTGCACGCCGGCATCCTGCTCGCCGTGCTGGCCACCTGGGCGGTCGCCTGGCTGCTCAACCGGTCCACGCTCGGCTTCGAGCTGCGGGCGGTCGGCGCCAACCCGGACGCCGCACGGACCGCGGGCATCAGCGTCACCCGGACGTACATCCTGATCATGGTGTTCTCCGGGATCCTGGCCGGTCTGGGCGGCTCGAACATGGTGCTCGGCTCGACCGCCAGCGCGTTGACCCCGCTGGTGGTCGCGCAGATCGGCTTCGACGGCATCCTGGTGGCGCTGCTCGGCCGGGTAAAGCCGTGGGGCGTGCTGCTCGCCGCGCTGCTGTTCGGTGCGTTGCAGGCCGGGGGCAACCGGATGCAGTCGTACTCAGGTATCTCGCTGGAGCTGGTGACCGTGCTACAGGCGCTGATCGTCATCTTCATCGCCGCACCCGCCCTGGTGAAGGCGATCTTCCAGCTCCGGGCCGCACGGGCCGCCCGGTTGCAGACGAGCCTGGCGAAGGGCTGGTAACGCATGTCCACCATGGCTGTCCCCGACGTCGCCGTCGCCCAGGTCGACGAGGGCTTCTGGACCCGGCCCCGCAAGGTCGGCCTCACCCTGTTGGCGCTCGGCCTGCTCTCGGCGGTGCTCTTCGGCGCCCTCGCCACCGACCAGCAGGCCCGTTTCACGCTCAGCGACGACGCGGCCGGCGCGGCGCTGGAGATCAACGGCACGATCGGCGCGATCCTGTTCGGGATCATCGCGATCGCCGCTGGCGCGGCGCTGCTCGCCGGAGTGCCGAAGCGCTGGTTCCTTCCCGTGCTCGGCGTCGGGCTGGTCGGTTTCGTGCTCTCCTTCCTCTGCTGGCAGGTCTCCGCCGCGCCGACCGGGCAGAACTTCATGCCGCTGGTCAACATCATCCGGGGCACGTTCATCCTGGCCCTGCCGCTGATCTTCGGCGCGCTGGCCGGGGTGCTCTGCGAGCGGTCTGGCGTGGTCAACGTGGCCATCGAGGGGCAGCTGCTGATGGGCGCGTTCAGCGGCGCGCTGTTCGGCAGCATCTCCGGCAACGTCTGGGTGGGCCTGGTCGCCGCCGCCATCGGTGGCGCGTTCATCTCGCTGCTGCTGGCCGTCTTCGCCATCCGCTACCTGGTCGACCAGGTCGTCATGGGCATCGTGCTGAACCTGCTCGCGGTCGGTGTCACCGGCTTCCTCTACGAGCGGCTGATGCAGACCGACGCGGAGAAGTACAACAGCGCGCCCCGCTTCAGCAACTGGGAGATCCCGCTGCTCAAGGACATTCCGGTGCTCGGGCCGGCGCTGTTCCGCGGCAACATCTTCCTCTATTTCGGCCTGCTGCTGGTGCTGGTGATCCACATCGGGCTGTTCCGCACCCGCTGGGGGCTGCGGACCCGGTCGGTGGGTGAGCACCCGATCGCCGCCGACACGCTCGGCGTCAAGGTGCTGCGGGTGCGCTACCGCAACGTGCTGCTGGCCGGTGTGGTCGCCGGTATCGGTGGCGCGTCGTACACGCTGGCGCTCTACTCGTTCACCAAGAACATGATCGGCGGCAAGGGCTTCATTGCGCTGGCCGCGCTGATCTTCGGCCGCTGGAACCCGACCGGGGCGCTGCTCGCCGCGCTCTTCTTCGGCTTCGCCGACCAGCTCGCCACCTACCTGGGTGCCATCAACAGTGTGATCCCGAGCCAGTTCCTGGCCATGCTGCCCTACCTGGCGACCATCCTGGCGGTCGCCGGTCTGGTCGGTCGGGTCCGGGCGCCCGCCGCCGACGGTAAGCCGTACATCAAGGGCTGACGACATGCGAAAGCGGCGGCCGACCGGGACCGGTCGACCGCCGCTTGTGGTGTCCGCCGTCTAGCAGGCGGCGGACGCCTTGTCGTTGAAGTTGACCATCTTGAAGGTGCCGTCGCGGTAGTCGAGGACCTGCACGCTGCGCAGGTTCGACAGGGATTTCTTCGCCCCCACGCCCAGCTCGTACCCGCTCTTGCGGTACGGGTCGGCGAGCTCGTAGAGGAACACCGCGCTACCGCTGTTGTTGATGATCGACGAGGTGTGGTCCGCGACCGGGTTGCCGTTGTCGAAGTGGTTGTCGCCGAGGTTGAGGTCGCACCCTCCGCTCACCCGGAAGATCCCGCCGGAGAAGTTCTCCACTTCGTACAGGCAGATCTGGCCCGACTTGCACTGACTCGCGCTGGCCTGGGCGCTCGTGGTCGTGGCCATGGTGAGTCCACCGAGGGTCACCCCGAACGCGGTCAGCGCGGCCCCGACTCGTTTTGCGATTCGCACAATAGATCCCTTCATGATCATTAGTACGTTTCGCCGCCGAACGGTACCTCCATGCTCTGAACAACGACTTTATCCGTAATCTGGAGCATCCGGTCACACCGCCCGGAGCCGGCGCGGTGGGACGTCGACCGGCACCCTGGTCGCGTCTGACCTGCGCTGCTTCGGGCAGAATGACGGGATGACCGAGATCGACTGGGAACGACTACGAGCTGCCGCCACCGAAGCGATGCGGCACGCGTACGCGCCGTACTCGACGTTCCCGGTCGGCGCCGCGGCGCTGGTGGACGACGGCCGCGTCGTGGTCGGCTGCAATGTCGAGAACGCCGCGTACGGGGTGACGCTCTGCGCCGAATGCGGAGTGGTGTCCAGCCTGCACGCCACCGGTGGCGGTCGCCTCGTCGCGCTCTCCTGCGTCGACGCCACCGGTGAGCCGCTGATGCCGTGCGGCCGGTGCCGGCAACTGCTCTGGGAGAACGGCGGCCCGGAGTGCCTGATCGAGACGAAGACCCGCCCGCTGCGGATGGCCGAACTGCTGCCGCACGCCTTCGGCGTGGAGAACCTGGAGGCGGTGACCGGGGAGACTCCGGTGCCGGTGGTCCCGGAGCGGCTGGCCGCCTGGCGCGGGCGCGGCACCGTCTTCGTGCACCCGGACATGTCTGCGGGGCAGCAGGTCTGGACGGCGTACTGGGAGCGGTCGGCCGGGGACGACGCGGACGCCGAGACCGGAGTGCTGGAGGAGGCGCCGAACTGGGACGACCCTGCCGAGGCGATCACCTGGGGAATGGCCCGGACGCCGCGCGTCGTCGTGGTGGACGAGACGGGCACGATTTTCTGGGCTGGCGAGGGGGAGCCGCCTGCGGAGATCCCGGTTCGTTGGGGTTGAGCGCCCCGACGTGGTCACCGACCGTGGGTCGGGTTCTGCATGACGACGCGAGAAGGAACCACAAGGTGAGCGGGTTTGCTGCTGTTGACGTTATTCGGGTCAAGCGGGACGGGGGTGTGCTGTCGGACGCGCAGATCGACTGGGTGATGGACGCGTACACCCGGGGGGTCGTCGCCGACGAGCAGATGTCGGCGCTGGCCATGGCCATTCTGCTCAACGGCATGACCGGGCCGGAGATCGCCCGGTGGACCGCCGCGATGATCGCCAGCGGTGAGCGGCTCGACCTCTCGGCGGTACGCCGTCCCACCGTCGACAAGCACTCCACCGGCGGCGTCGGCGACAAGATCACGCTGCCGCTCACGCCGTTGGTCGCCGCGTGCGGCGCCGCCGTTCCGCAGCTCAGCGGACGGGGCCTCGGGCACACCGGTGGCACGCTGGACAAGCTGGAGTCCATCCCGGGCTGGCGGGCGGGGCTGAGCAACGACGAGTTCATCAGCCAGCTCGGCGAGGTCGGCGCGGTGATCTGCGCGGCCGGCGCGGGGCTCGCCCCGGCCGACCGCAAGCTGTACGCGCTGCGCGACGTGACCGGCACCGTGGAGGCGATCCCGCTGATCGCCAGCTCGATCATGAGTAAGAAGATCGCCGAGGGCACCGGAGCGTTGGTCCTCGACGTCAAGGTCGGCTCGGGCGCCTTCATGAAGTCCGTCGACCAGGCCCGCGAGCTGGCACGCACGATGGTGGAGCTGGGCGGTGCGCACGGCGTACGGACGGTCGCCCTGCTCACCGACATGTCCACCCCGCTCGGCCTGACCATCGGCAACGCGGTCGAGGTGACCGAGTCGGTCGAGGTGCTGGCCGGGGGAGGGCCCGCCGACGTGGTGGAGCTGACCCTCGCGCTGGCCCGGGAGATGCTCGACGCCGCCGGCCTACCGGACGTCGACCCCGCTGCTGCCCTGCGCGACGGGCGGGCGATGGACTCCTGGCGGGCGATGATCCGGGCGCAGGGCGGCGATCCGGACGCACCGATGCCGACCGCCCCGGAGGTCGAGGTGGTCCGGGCCGACCAGGACGGATACGTGGCAGCCGTCGACGCGTACGCCATGGGGGTTGCGGCCTGGCGGCTCGGCGCGGGCCGGGCCCGCAAGGAGGACCCGGTCAGCGTGCCGGCCGGCGTGGTGTTGCACAAGCGGCCGGGTGACGCGGTGCGGGCCGGCGACCCTCTCTACGAGCTGCGCGCCGAGGATCCGTCGCGGATTCCGGCGGCCCTGGCGGAGGCAACTCGCGCGGTGCACATTGCACCGACCGCGCCAGCCGCAGCAGCCCTGGTCATCGAACGGATCGGCTGACCACCCGAGGGTCGGGGTGGCGTGGTGCCGGTCACCTGGGAGCGCTATCCTCGCAGGCCAAAGGCGTCGCGTGCAGACAGGAAGTTGCCCCGTGACCGTACCTGCCCCCGACCCTCGCGAGGTGCGTGAGGCGAGCCTGGACGAGCTGTCCCGGCTCGGCCTGCCGCTGCCGCCGGCCCAGTTTCCGCTCGTGTGGGAGCCGGGTGACGAGATCGAGCTGCGCCCCCGGCCCGAGATCGAGGCGCGCATCGCCGTGCTGCACCTCATCCTGGCCCGCTGCTTCGGGATGCCCCCGCAGGCGGCGATGAGCTGGCTGCTCGGCTCGCACCTGGTCGAGATGGTCACCCCGCCGGAGTGGCAGTTCGTGATGGGCGGCAAGGGTGACCACCGCTCGTTCGTGCTGCACCACGACGCGCTCTTCGCGCTGGCCTGGGTGCTGGGGCTGAGCAAGCAGCTCGACCCCACCCTGGCGGTGGACGAGCGGCTGGTCGAGCGGCTGCCGCACATCGCCGAGGGGGAGACCTTCGGGCGCTGGCAGTCCCGCATCCTCGCCGTGCCGCAGCATCCGGTCGACGCGGCGGCCCTGCTCGATCTGCACTACTGCCTGGACTGGGCGTACCTGGAGACCGAGCGCACCGGCCGCCCCCTGCCGGGGATGGTCGACGCCAACGCGATCGGGCAGCGGCGCTGGGCGCTGGAGTGGGCGGTGATCCTGCGCGGGCCCTACCACGACGAGCCGCCCGGCTGGGAAGAGGTCGACCTCTCTACCTGAGGTCAGCGGGGACGGTAGGCGTCCAGCCGGACCGCCACGGACACCCGGACCGGATCGGGCAGCGCGGCCAGCCGGTCGGCGAGCGCCGCCGGGTCGGTGTGCCAGGCGCTCGGACCCATCCCGACCAGCGTGGCGATCTCCGGCCGGGTCAGGGTCAGCTCCGCGCGGTGCGCCGTCGAGCTGACCGGCGTGAAGTGACCACCCAGCGTGGCGGTCACCCGGTCGGCCTTGTCCGGGTCCACCCGCAGCAGGCCCAGGGCGTCCACCAGTTCGGTGAGATGGTCGGCGGCGGGCGTCACCACCAGCAACGTGCCGGCCGGGTCGAGCACCCGGTGGAACTCCGGCCCGTTGCGCGGGGCGAACACGTTCAGCAGCACGGCCGTCGAGCCGTCCGCCAGGGGCAGCCGCTGCCAGGTGTCGGCCAGCGCCGCCGCCGCCCGGGGGTGCGCCCGCGCCGCGCGACGCAGCGCCGGCTTGGAGACGTCCAGGGCCAGACCCACGGAGTCCGGCAGCGCCGCCAGCACCGCGCCGAGGTAGCGGCCCGTGCCCGCGCCGACGTCCACCACCAGGGGGTACGCGTCGAACGACGAGACGTCGCGCAGGTGCTGCACGGCTCGGGTCGTGGCGGCGGCAAGCGCGGCCGAGATGACGTCGTAGTGACCGGCGGCCTGGAACTCCGCGCGTGCGGCGATCATCTCGGCGCTGTCGCCGACGTGCGGCGCTCGGCCGGTGAGCAGGTTCACGTAGCCCTGGCGGGCGATGTCGAAGGTGTGCCGGCGCCCACAGCGCAGCGCCCGGGCGGTGCCGGCGGTCGTCTCGGCCAGGGGTTCGCCGCAGACCGGGCAGCTCAGCCGGCCGAGGATGCGCGGGTCCATGTCAGGCCTCCGGGCCCCGCCGGGGGCGGGGCGCGCGGCTCTGCGCGAGGTGGTCGACGACCCGGTGGGTGAACGCGCCGAGCGCCTCGACCTCGGCCGGGGTGAGCAGGTCGAGGAAGTGCTGCCGGACGGCGGTCACGTGGCCGGGGGCGGCGGCCTCGATGGCGTTCCGGCCGGCCCGGGTGAGCACGACGAACGCGCCTCGGGCGTCGTCCGGGCACTCCTCCCGGGTCACCAGGCCGCGCTGCTGCATCCGGGTCAAATGGTGGGAGAGTCGACTGCGGGACCAGAGCATCCGGTCCGCCAGTTCGCTGAGGCGCAGCCGGCCCTGCGGCGTCTCGGAGAGGTCGGAGAGCACGTCGTAGTCCGGCTCGGACAGGCCGGCGTCCTGGCTCAGCTCCCGGGCCAGTTCCAGGTCGAGCAGGCGGCGCATCCGACGGTAGCCCCGCCAGGCGCGGTCCTGGCGCTCGTCCAGCCACCGGGTCGCTTCCATGCCGTTCAGCCTAGCGTCTTGGTTGACATGTCATCGAATCGCCTCCTACGGTCGATGACATGTCAACAAATCTCTTGTGGGACCTCTTCGGCACCCGAGGACGCGGCGTGCTCGTCACCCTGCGCCGCGACGGCCGACCCCAACTGTCCAACCTCGACTACCTGGCCGAACCCGGGTTGATCCGCTGCTCCACCACGGGCGACCGGGCGAAGGTGCGCACCTGCGCCGCGACCCCCGGGCCAGCTTCCACGTGACCACGCCGGACGGCGGCGCGTACGCGGTCGCCGAGGGAACCGTGACGCTCACCGAGCCGGCGGCGGCAACCGGCGACGCGGCGGTCGACGAGCTGATCGAGGTCTACCGGGGGATCCGCGGCGACCACCCGGACTGGGCGGACTACCGCGCCGCGATGGTCGCCGACGGGCGGGTGGTCCTGCGGTTCGCCGTCGACCGCGTCTACGGCTGGCCCGGATGAGCGGGCTGGCGCGGCTGGTCCGAGCAGGCTGACTAGGGTCTGAGCATGGTCGCAACTATCCGGTACGAGGACATCGTCAAGGTCCCGAAGGCGCTGCTACACGATCACCTCGACGGTGGGCTGCGTCCGGCGACCATCGTCGAGTTGGCGGCGGAGGTGGGGCACGAGCTGCCCACCACCGACCCCGAGGCGCTCGGGCGCTGGTTCGTGGAGGCCGCCGACTCGGGGTCGCTGGAGCGTTACCTGGAGACGTTCGCGCACACCGTGGCGGTCATGCAGAGCGGGCCGGCGCTGCGCCGGGTGGCGCGCGAGTGCGCGCTGGACCTGGCCGCCGACGGCGTCGTCTACGCCGAGGTGCGCTTCGCTCCCGAGCAGCACCTGGAGCGGGACCTGAGCCTGGACGAGGTGGTCGAGGCCGTGCTGGCCGGGTTTGCCGAGGGAACCGCCCAGGCCGTCGAGGCGGGCCTGAGCATCCGGGTGGGCACGCTGCTCACCGCCATGCGGCACGCGGCCCGCTCGCAGGAGATCGCCGAGCTGGCGGTGCGGCACCGTGACGCCGGGGTGGTCGGCTTCGACATCGCCGGCGCCGAGGCGGGGTTCCCGCCCACCCGCCACCTGGATGCCTTCGAATACCTGCAGCGGGAGAACTTCCACTTCACCATCCACGCCGGTGAGGCGTTCGGGCTGCCGTCGATCTGGCAGGCGATCCAGTGGTGCGGTGCGGACCGGCTCGGTCACGGCGTACGGATCGTAGACGACATCGCCCCGGACGGCGCGCTCGGTCGGCTGGCCGCGTACGTCCGGGACAAGCGGATTCCGCTGGAGCTGTGCCCGTCGTCGAACGTGCAGACCGGGGCGGTGGCCTCGATCGCCGAGCACCCGATCGGTCTGCTGCGGGACCTGCGGTTCCGGGCCACCGTCAACACCGACAACCGGCTGATGAGCGGCACGTCCATGTCCCGGGAGATGTCGCTGCTGGTGGAGACGTTCGGCTACGGCTGGCGCGAGTTGCAGTGGTTTACCATCAACGCGATGAAGAGCGCCTTCATCCCGTTCGACGAGCGACTGCGGATCATCGACGAGGTGATCAAGCCGGCGTACGCCAAGCTGCTGGCCTGACCCTGGTCAGCCGTGCGGGTGGCCTTCTCGGCCGTGCGGGTGGTGGCCGGCGAGCAGGTCGGCCACCCGGCGCAGCACCTCCCGGGCCCGGGCCGCCTCGGCGCCCAGGCCCGTCTGGCGGCGCAGCACCGCGGGCTCCGCCCGCAGCAGCACCACGCCGCGCCGGACCAGCACCCGGGGCGCCTTGCGCTGCTCGGCCAGGTCGCGGGCCAGCCGGCGCAGGAACGTCGCCCCCCGAGGGCGACGCAGCGCGTAGGCCCCGGCGAGCAGCCCCCGCCGGCGGCACTCCTCGACGATCTCGGCGGCGAAAATCCCTTCGGCCACGAAAAGTGGCGATCCGTCGACGTCGAATGGCCGGGTGGCTACCCGTCGATCCGCACCGATCGCATAAACAGGCACATCGGCACGGCCTTCGCGGGCAAGTCGCGCAATCGTTTCGACGGCGGTCGAGGCGTCCCAGGACTGCGGCGATTCCCAATCGACCTGGCCGTTTCGCCGTGGCAACGTAGGGTCATCGCCGTCTTTGTAGAAGTCGTCCAGGCACAGCACGGGCAGACCTGTTTGCTGCGCTATGTACGACTTTCCGGAGCCTGAGGGGCCGGCGAGCAGGACAACGCGGTGGGGATGTTTCATTACTTTCAGTTACTCCGGCCAGACGGACTGCTATCAAATCGTATCAACATCTCATCACACCTACAGCCGGTGACAACCTGGGCTTTCTTCTTGCCGGGCGGCGTGATGGAATCTCGGGGGTCCGACCCGCCGGGTCGGTCGCTGGGCGTTGCCCGGGGCAACGCGTTCAAAGCTGTAATCGCGAGGACGGTGACGTGAGCAAACGGCCAAAGACGGCGGGCTCCTTCCTGTCGCGGCTGCGCCGGCCGGCCAGCCGACTCCGGGACATGCCGATCTGGTCCAAGCTCGGTCTCATCATGATCGTGCCGACCATCGCCACGGTCGTTGTGGGTAGCAGTGGTTTGGTCGACCACCTGGAGACGCTCAACAATGCCAACCGGGCCGGCGACCTGGCCAACCTGTCGAGCCGTTCGGGTGACCTGATCGACACCCTGCAGGACGAGCGGACCACCGCCGTGCTGCTGCTCCAGGCGACGGGTACGCAGCCGAAGGCGCAGTACCAGGAGGCCTACAACCGGGTGAACTCCCGGGTGGACCAGGCGACGGGTCCGTACCGTCAGCGGCGGGGCGACGTCGAGGACCTGCCGGGCAGCTTCGAAGGCCTGCTCGACGGCATCGACCAGAGCCTCAAGGACCTGCCGGGCGTCCGCAGTCAGGTGTTCAACGGCAAGCTCAAGCTCGCCGAGGCCGTCCAGGCGTACGAGGGTCTCATCGACGACCTCCTCGCCATCCGTGACTCGGCCACCCAGCTCGCCGGCAACAACGACCTGAGCGACCGGATGCGGGCCGCCGCGGCGGTGGCGCGCGAGAAGGAATTCCTCGCCCTCCGCCGGGTCGTCGTCCACCGGGCCCTCGGCGTGCAGGGTGGGCAACGGCTGACTCCGGCGCTGCGCACCGACTACATCGCCAGCGGCACCGGCCAGCAGCAGGCGCTGCAGAGCTTCAAGGCGGTGGCCAGCCCGGACGAGGCGAAGTTCCACGACCAGACGGTCGCCGGCGGTGACCGCCGCGAGGCGCAGAAATACACCGGCTGGATCGACGGCAACACCACCGGCGACATGCGCGGCGCCCCGTTCGGCCCGGACCAATGGGACTCGGCCATGACGGCCAACGCCAAGCTGATCCGCGCCGTCGAGACGAAGCTTGACGGCGACGTGGTCGCCGAGGCCGACAACCTCCGCTCGGACGTCCAGCGCCAGGTGTTCCTGGAGACCGGCCTGCTGCTCAGCGTGCTGCTGCTGGCCATCCTCTTCGCGTACCTGGTCGCCCGCTCGATGGCTCGCTCGCTGCGTGAGCTGCGTCAGGGCGCGCTCTCCGTCGCCCAGTACGGGCTACCGCAGGCGGTGGCCCGACTGCGTGACCCGCAGGTCGTCGGGCAGCTCTCCCCGGTGCAGCTGGCCAACCAGATCGCCGAGCCGCTGCCGGTCCGCAGCAAGGACGAGTTCGGCCAGGTGACCGAGGCGTTCAACGCCGTCCACCTGGAAGCCGTCCGCACAGCCGCCGAGCAGGCGGCGCTGCGTGCCTCCGTCGCGACCATGTTCGTCAACCTGGCCCGTCGTTCGCAGATCCTGGTCGACCGCCTCATCGGGCACCTCGACCGGTTGGAGCGCGGCGAGGAAGACCCGGACCGGCTGGCCGAGCTGTTCCAGCTCGACCACCTGGCCACCCGGATGCGCCGCAACGACGAAAACCTGCTCGTTCTCGCGGGCGCCGACTCCACCCGTGTACAGCGCGAGCCGGCGGCGCTCATCGACGTGCTGCGCGCGGCGCAGTCCGAGGTCGAGCACTACACCCGCATCGAGTTCGGGGTCATCGACCGGGACATCGAGGTCGCCGCGCACGCGGTCAACGACCTGGTGCACCTCGTCGCCGAGCTGTTCGACAACGCCACCGCGTTCTCCCCTCCGGACTCGCAGGTCATGGTCGAAGCCCGCCGGGTCGGTGACCGCGCCACGCTCTACGTGGAGGACCGCGGCATCGGCATCAGCCGCGAGCAGTTGCACGAGCTCAACGACAAGCTCGCGACGCCGCCGCAGGTGGACGTGGCCGTCTCCCGGATGATGGGCCTGGTCGTGGTCGCCCGCCTGGCGTCGCGGCACGGCGTTCGCGTCGAGCTGCGCCCCGGCGCCGATCGCGGCACGGTCGCCGACGCGACCCTGCCCACCTCGGTGCTGGTGCCCCGGGCGCTCTCCGGCCGGGTGCAGCATCCGCCGGCCCTTCCCGCCGCCGGTGGCCCGCAGCCCGCTGGGCCGTCGCCGGTCCTCGGCGCGCTGCCCGCGCTGGGCAACGGGTCACGCCCCGGCGAGTCCGGCAACCAGGTCACCCTCGGTGGTCGGCCGTTCGACCCGGCATCGCGCAACGGTTCCGGTACGCCCGCCAACACGGGTGGATACCGCTCGATGCCCGCCTGGTCGGACCTGACCGGCGCGAGCGCGCCGAACGGCGTCAACGGCGGCGACGGGTTCACCCCCCGGAACGCCAACGGGCAGTCCGTCGACCCGCTGCCGCAGCGCCGGGCCGGTGACGAGCCGAACGGCGGCCAGCAGCCGAACATCCCGCGGCAGCTCCCCAGCAGCCCGGAGGCGCACCCGTACTCCGCCCCGCCGGTCTCCGCCCAGCCCTACTCCGGTGCGCCGGTCTCCGCCTCGCCGGCCTCCGGTCAGCCGTACTCCGGTCAGCCGTACTCCGGCCAGCCGTACTCGGGTGCGCCGTACGCCGGTCCGCCGGTGTCCGCGTCGCCCGTCTCGGCCTCCCCGGCGTCCGGCCAGCCGTACTCGGCCTCCCCGGCGTCCGGCCAGCCGTACTCGGCGCCGCCGGCCTCCGGCCAGTCGTTCAGCGGCTTCACCCCCCGGTCCGCCCCGCCCGCTCCGGCCCCCAGCGCTCCGGCGCCGCCGGCCTGGCCGCCGGTCCCCGGCGGCGAGCGGGACGCGCAGACCCCGCCGGTTCCCGAGCGGCTCGCCGCCGCACTGGACATGACGACGGAGCTGCCCCGGGTGCCGCGACCCGGCGAACAGCCGGCCACCGCCGCCCAGCCACCGGCTCCCGCGCCGCAGGCCGCGCCCGCCCCACAGGCGCAGGCGCCGTTGGCGCCGGCCCGCCCGGCGCCGCAGCAGCCGCAGGCACAGAACCGCCAGCGGTACGCGGACGAGACCATGGAACTGCCGATCTTCCGGGAGCTCGAGTCCGCCTGGTTCCGTACCCGCCGTCCGGGTCCGGAGGAGGCCACGGCCGGTGCCACGCCGGCGGCGAACGGCGGTGACGCGACCCAGCAGTTCGCCGCGGTCGATGCCACCGGTCGGGCAGCCCACAAGACACCACCCGGGACGACAGGTAACACACCGATGGCAGACACTCCGACGGCCGGAGGAGCGCTGCGGGACAACGGGTCGACAGCGAACGGGGGCGCACGCCCCGGCCTCGCCGAGGGCCTGCCGAACCGCCGGCCCCAATCGCAGAACAACGGCTGGCAGACCGCCGCCGACGACGGCTGGCGCGCCGCCTCGGCCGCGGCCACCGCGGTGCCGGTGAACGAGACCACCACGACCGGCCTGCCCAAGCGCAAGCCGATGGCGCAGCTGGTGCCGGGCGCGGTGGAGAAGCCCGCCACCTCGGTCCAGCGACGCTCCCCGGAGGCGGTCCGTGGCCTGCTCTCCGCCTACCACCGGGGCGTGCAGCGAGGGCGTAGCACCTCGGACAACCCGACCAGCCCGGAGGAGACTCCGGGAGGGCAGCAATCCTCGCAGTCTGGCTCAGGCCCAGCGGCCGGGAGCGGGCAGAAGGAGCAAGAAGGATGACAACTACGCAGGATCTTGGTTGGCTGCTGGCCAACTTCGCCGACCGGGTGCCGGGTGTCGCACACGCGGTCGCCGTCTCGGCGGACGGCCTGCTCCTCGCGTCGTCACGGGACCTGCCGCGGGACAGGGCAGACCAGCTCGCCGCGATCGCGTCCGGTCTGGTCAGCCTGACCCAGGGTGCGGCCCGCTGCTTCGAGGGAGGCGCGGTGCTGCAGACCGTCGTGGAGATGGACAATGGCTTCCTGTTCCTGATGTCCATCTCGGATGGTTCGTCCTTCGCCGTGCTGGCGGCCCGCAGCTCAGACGTCGGGCAGGTTGGCTACGAGATGGCGCTACTGGTCGACCGGGTGGGCGACGCCCTGACCCCGCAGCCGCGCGCGGCCGCGGGCATGCTGGGCTGACGTCTCGCCGATCGTGCGGTCGGCGCAACTGAAACGACAAGGACGACGAGTTCCACCGGTGGGAGCCGGTACGGGGTGCGAAGGAGGTGAGCGGCGACATGGCCGATCGTGACGAACCGACCGGAGCGTTGGTCCGTCCATACGCCGTGACCCGTGGTCGAACCCGTCCCCGGCTCGACATCGCGCTGGAGGCGCTCGTCGAGACGACGGTGCGCGGTCGGGCCGCTGCCAATGGCAACGGCGGCCAGGGCCGCGAACACCAGTACATTGCCGCGCTGTGTGACGGACGCGTGCAATCGCTCGCCGAGATCGCGGCGCGGATGCAGCTGCCGCTCGGTGTGGCCCGGGTGCTCATCGCCGACATGGCGACGGACGGCCTGGTCGCGGTCCACGAGCCGACCATCCTGGACGACTCCGATGACGCGGTGGGCACTGAACTGCTGGAGAGGGTGCTGAGTGGACTTCGCAGGCTCTGACATGTCGCACCGCCCGCCGA
This sequence comes from Micromonospora sp. DT4, assembly GCF_049841675.1. Lineage (NCBI taxonomy): Bacteria > Bacillati > Actinomycetota > Actinomycetes > Micromonosporales > Micromonosporaceae > Micromonospora > Micromonospora sp. DT4. Next base: position 116,031 of record NZ_JBNCKT010000002.1, on the reverse strand, counting down.
ACCCGAGTGGGCGCGTGACGTCGGCGAAGATCGTTATCGCCGGTGGATTCGGCGTCGGCAAGACGACGCTGGTCGGCTCGGTCTCGGAGATCACGCCGCTGACCACCGAGGCCATCATGACCTCGGCCGGCGTGGGCGTCGACGACACCCGGCAGGTGCCGGGCAAGACGACGACCACGGTGGCCATGGACTTCGGCCGGATCTCGATCGACCGTGATCTGATCCTGTACCTGTTTGGTACGCCGGGTCAGACCCGATTCTGGTTCATGTGGGATGAACTGGTGCGGGGTGCGATCGGTGCGGTCGTGCTGGTGGACACCCGCCGGCTGGCCGACTGCTTCGCGGCTATCGACTTCTTCGAGCACCGACGGCTGCCGTACCTGGTGGCCATCAACTGCTTCGACGGGATGCAGTACCACGACCCGCAGGACGTCCGGGACGCCTTGGCGATCTCGAGCGACGTGCCGGTGGTGGCCTGCGACGCCCGTAACCGGGAGTCGACGAAGCACGTGCTGATCTCGCTGGTCGAGTACGTGCTCACCATGCGGCGTACGCGCGCCGTCGCCCCGGCCTGACCGGGAGCTTCCGCGCCCGGTGGTGGCCTTGGCCGCCACCGGGCGTCGAGTGCTCTCCAGGCGGCGGGGCCACCTGCTACACCGCCGTTCCCATGCCCCCGTCTGCCCGCTGAGATGCCCCACGAGCGGTCCCGTCCCCGCGGGCCCGCCACCGCAGCCCTCGCAGCCCTCGCAGCCCCAGCCACGCTCAGCGCCAGCCAGAGTCCTGTGGCCACCGGCGATCCGGCCTGCGAGGCGCTGCTGGCCCGGGTCGCCGCCGTGCTGTCGCGGGCAGCGCGTTTGGTGGGTCCGGGAAGGTTGGCAGTCGTATTCCGCCCTCCGTCTGGCGACGGAGGGCGGAATACGACTCAGATGCGGGTGACGGTCAGGACTGGTAGCCGGCGGAACGGTACTCGTACTCGCGGTCGTCGTCGCGGTCCCCGTGATCGCGGCTGAAGTCCCAACCACCGGCGGCCTCGCGGCCCGGACGGCCGCCCACCGCGAACCCGCCGATCTCCTGGCCACGACGCCAGCCACGGAAGTAGCCAGTGGTGTTCTCCGCGAGGCTCGCCGCGTCCCGCACTATCCGCAGTGGACGCTCCTCGCGCAGCGGGGAGCCCGGGACCAAATTTGCCTGCGGAACGCGCTTCGGCAGGCCGGCGTTGGTCTCGGCGCCGACGGCGGGGCGCGCGGCCTGCTCGGCGGCTTGCCATCCGGTGTCGGCCGTGGTCGACCAGTCGAGATCGGACTCGTCCTCGCTGTGGCCCACGAACCAGGCGGACTTGGCCTGCGCGAAGATCAGTAGATCACCGTCGCCCTCGTCGGCGACCGGCGGCGGCCGGTGCTCGACCGGGGGCGACGGCCGGTGCTCGACGGCCCGCTCGACGCGGGGCGCGGGGCGGTCGTTGCGGGCAGCCTGCTCGCGGTCGACCAGCCGCAGCGGCGGAGTGTCCACGCGGGGCTCAGCCGCAGGCGGGTTGAGACCTTCCCGCAGCGCCCGGTCCGCCAGCGGCGGCGGCTCGACCAGCCGCAGCATGGGGGGCTCCTGGGGCAGGTCGTCGGCCAGCCATGGCGGCGTGACCCGCCCGTCGGCCCGGCCCGGATCGGTCGGGGCCTCGATGCCCCGGTTGCCGCCGTACGGGTAGGCGGCCGGGTTGTTCGGCGAGCTGTCGGCCGGGTCCTCCGGGTTGTTGACCAGGGGCCAGTTCGCCCGGGAGCCCGGAGGCGCGGACTCCTGCTCCGGACGGGGAGCGGGCACGGGGATGCTCAGGTCGGTGACGCTGAAGCCGCCGGTGGGCGGATCCTCGACCGACGGCCGCTGCGGGTGGCTCTGCCGCTCGCCGTTGGTCTTCGGGCGGGGCGGGATGACCGTACGCTGCCGCTCGGCCCGAGCGCTGTTGATGGCGGCGGTGGTCAGCGTCGGCCGGAACGGCTCGCCCGCCTCGGCCGGCGGCACCGCGCCGCGCTGGGCCGGCGCGATCGGGGTGATGCCCGGGGGCGGGGGTGGGGGCGAGGAGACCGGCCGGTTGGTCGGGCCGTCGATCCGGCTCGGAAGCGGTTCGGCACGTCCGGGCGGCGCGGACACCGGCGGACCGGCCATTGCGGCCGGTGCGACCGGCGCGGGTGCGACCGGTGGCGGGGTGATCGGAGCGGGGGCGACGGGTGGCGGCCCGAGTGGTCGAGGTGACGCCAGGGGGGCGCTGCCCGGTGCCGGCTCCGGCCTGCTGCGCCGGCCGCCGACAGGCGTGGGCTCGGCGGCGGCCGGGGTGGCCGGGGCCGGTCGAACGGAGCGCAGGCCGGCGGGAGTGCCGGCGAGGCCGGCGGCGGTGCCGGCGAGGCCGGTCAGCTCGCCGACCGCTTCGCCGCGACGGGCCGCAGCCCGGCGGCCGGGGGCCGGGTCGGGGGTGCTGACGCGCGCGCTGAGGGCGCTGACCAGCGCCTCGCAGCCGGCGTCGCAGGCCCGTACGGAGGCGACGGCCTGCCGGACCGTCTCGGCCACGGCGGAGGTGAGCGCCCGGTTGACGGCGGCGCGACGGGGCGTCTCCGAGATGGCGACCCGCAGCGCCGTGACCGCCTCGTTGATCTCTTCGGCGTCGGCGACCCCGTCCGCCGCCAGGTGTGCGGCGATGGCGTCCGCGGCGACGGACACCTCGCGGCCACGGGCGATGGTGCCGCCGAGCATGCCCGGCTCGGGCAGCGCGTCCAGCACGGCCAGCGACACCGGCTCGGCCGGGTCCGGGTACGCGCGCAGCGCCGCCGGGTAGAGCTCCCGCAGCACCTCGCGCAGCGCCACGGCGGCGGAGTGCCGCCCGCTGGCCAGGGCGGCGTGCGCGGCGAGCACCTGCTTGTAGCCGGCGAGGTCCCGGGGCGCCGGCAGCGCGACGGCGGAGAGAGCACCGGCCTGCAACGCGCGGGCCAGACCGACGGCTCGGCGCTCGGCCGGAGGTGACTGCATCTCGTCCAGCGAGTCGTCGTCCGCGAAGCGCTCGGCGAAGTCGTCCACCGAGTCGTCGTCGGCGATCGCCAGGGGCCGACCCGCCGCGCTCAACAGCGAGGTGACCGTGTGGTCGTCGCTGTCGGCGGCGATGGCAGCACCGCTCGGCCCGCCCGACCGCTCCACGAGCAGCGCGACGAGCTGGGCGTAACCAGCAGCGTCGTCGCCGATCTCACAGACATGCAGCAGACGGCCTGCGTCGTCGACCACAGCGGACGTCAGCGTCGAACCGGCCGAGGCCGGTCGGTCAGCCGGATCCGCCGAGGCCAGACCGCAGTACACGCGCACGAGCGCCACGGCGTCGTCCTCCTCCCGGGACAGGTCTTCCTACTGCCAGCAACTGATGCTCCCCGGTACGGGTCAGTCGCGCCAGTCCACCACCGCAGAGATCTTGCCGACAATGGTGCGCCAACCCAAACTCGCGGTTTGTGCCCCGATTTTCTTCAGGCGCCGCCGGCCCAGGAAGGCGCCGAGGCCGCCGTTGACCGTGGCGCGCAGCGCCTCGTCCAGGTCATCGAGGCTGGAGCCGGCGGAGAGCATGTCCAGGACCGCAGGCAGGCGCAACGCGTACGACAGGTCGCGGGCGACCTCGCCGGCCTCGATCAGCAGGGTCGAATCCCAGGTGTCGTGGCCGCCCCGCAGGTTCTCCACTACGAGATCGAGTTCGTAGGTGTCCTCGTCGAGCGGAACGATGTCGGCGGGCTTCACCCGTTCGGACAATTCATGCCAGCTGTCCAGTTGGGACAGGTCGTTGGGCGCGCCGGAACGGACGAAATTGACCAGCGACTCGGGGGTCTTGAACAGCAGCAACTTGCCCCGGTGGCTGAGGAAGACGGGCACTTCCTCGTCGTCCGCCTCGTCGGTGGCGTCCTCGCCCTCTTCGTCGTCGTCGGTCGCGTCGGCGTCGGCGTCGCGGCGACGGCGCGACGGCTCTTCGTCGTCGCTGTCGGCGAACTCCTCGGCCAGGCCCTCGTCGAGGATGACGACGCTCTCGTCGCCCTCCTCCTCGATGACCTGACGACGGGCGAGGAACGGGTCGTCCTGGTCGCGCTCGGTCACGTCGGTCGGGGTCAGCGACCCGGCCGGCCGGTACGCCCGCAGTGTGAAGCCGGTACCCGCCGGTAGGGCGATCTCCACCGGTTCGATCCGCAGCTCTTCCCAGAGCGACCGGTCGACCGTCGCGCGGGGGGTGTCGTCGGCCTCGTCGGCCTCGTCTGGCTCGGCCGGGCCGGTGGTGTCGTCGAGCTCGGGCTCGTCGGCGTCGGGCCGTTGGGGCGACTGGCGGGCCACGCTGACCTCCGTGTGCTTCGGGTTGCCCACCCGCCGGGGTCTCCGACCGGCGAGTGACTCTGGGCACATACCCTAGTCGGCGGCTCGGGAAGGCCGGAGCCCGCACCCCGGTGGCCGGTCGAGGAACCTCCCGTACCTGCGGGTGAGCGATGGTGGCGGACCGGCCACCTGACAAGTAGCGTAGCTACACATGAAGGCTCAGTCGCTGCACGGTCACCTCGACGCCCTTCTGCTCGCCGTCCTCGAACAGGGCGCGCTGCACGGCTACGCCATCATCGAGTCCCTGCGGACACGCAGTGACGGCAGCCTCGACCTACCCACCGGCACGATCTATCCGGCGCTGCGTAGGCTGGAGCGCGCCGGGCACGTGGCGAGCACGTGGAGCACCGTCAACGGTCGAGAGCGGCGGACGTACCAGCTCACCGACTCCGGCCGCCGCGCGCTGGCCGCGGAGCGGGTTGGATGGCAGGAGTTCCGGCTGACGGTCGGTCGGTTCCTCGACCCCGGCAGCCCGCCCGGCACCCCCGCCTGAGCGGCAACCGGGTCAGCGGGCGGTGCCCCGCACCCACCCGCGCGCCGCGCGCGTCAGCGAGAAGTACGCCGCACCCACCACCACCATGCCGACGATCATCGGCGGCCACGTCAGCGCCGCGTCCCACAGATCGACCGACCACACGAAGAGGGCGCCACCGGCCGCCATGCCGAGGGCCAGCGTGCCGGTCAGGCCGACGCCCACCGCTCGCTGCGCCACCGCCAGGTGGGGTCGCGACGACCGCGCACCCGCCCAGATCACCAGCAGACCGGTCACCGCGAGCAGCAGCCCGCCGGCCCAGATCCAGTCGACCGTGGCGGACAGCAGCCGGTAGGCCGCGGGCGGTTGTGGGCCGACGCTCCAGCTCGACCCGCGCCAGGTGAGGTCGCCGGCCGCCACCAGGACCCCGGCCACGGCCAGCATTCGCAGGGAGAGGCCGCGCAGGGCGGCCACCGCCAGCTCCGCCTGCCAGGAGGGCAACACCTGCGCCGGTGAGCCGAACTCGGCCACCGCCCGGCGCTGCGCCTCGGCGGGCGGCAGGCCACTCTCGCGGTACGCGTCGACGGCGTCCAGCAGGTCGTGGCGCGCCTCGGTCAGCAGGTCGGACTTCAGCCGTGCCGGACCCTGCAACCGGGACTCCAGCTCCCGCAGGTGCTCGTCGACCAGGAAGTCCTCCGCGTGCCGCATGGCACCACCCTGCCACGGGCGCAAGGGCACCCACGTCGGGGAGAACCCTGGTCCGTCCCCGAAACACCTCAGGGGGCCAGCGCCAGGTACCCGCGCTCGGCCGCCGCCTGGAGAAGCCACTGGTCCCGGTACCAGCCGGGGGTGGCAACCAGCTCGGCGTGCCGGCCCCGCTGGATCACCCGACCCCCGTCGAGGACGACGATCTCGTCGAGGCCGGCCAACCCGCTGAGCCGGTGACTGATCAGCAGGACCGAGTGCCCGGCGGGGGTGGCGGCGAGAGCGGAGGCGAGCACCGCGTCGGCGGCGGCCGGGTCCAGCCCCTCGGTGGGCTCGTCGAGCACCAGCACCGGCGGCGCGGCGAGCAGGGCCCGGGCGAGCGCGAGTCGCTGCCGCTGGCCGCCGGAGAGCTGCCCACCCTCCTCGCCGACCAGCGTGTCCCAACCGGCCGGCTGGGCGCGTACCCAGTCCAGCAGGCCGGCGGCCGTCACCGCCCCGGTCAGTTCGTCCTCGCTCGCCCCGGCCCGGCCGAGCAGCAGGTTCTCCCGGACGGTGGCGTGGAAGACGTACGCCTCGGCGAGCAGCCCACCGACGACGGAGGGCAGCTCATCCTCGTCGTACGCGGACAGGTCGCGGCCGGCCAGGGTGACGTGACCGGCGGTGGGCTGGACCGCCCCGGTCAGCACCGCGGCGAGGGTGCTCTTGCCGGCGCCGCTCGGGCCGACGAGGGCGATGCGCCGGCCCGCGGGCAGGTCCACGCTGATCCGGTCCAGCGCCGGTGCGGCACCGGCCCGGTATCGCACGGTCACCTCGACGAAACGCAGGTCGTGCGGGCCGGCCAGGTCGGTCACCGGGGGAGCGGGCGTGGCCGTGGGTGTGTCGGCGTCGAGGAGGGCGGCCACCCGGGCCAGGCCGGGCCGTAACTGGGTCCACTGTCGGGCGGCCGAGACCAGGGCCAGCGCCACCTCCAGGGCGGCCAGGGTGCCGACGGCCAGCACCCCGACGAGGACGCCCGGCACGTCGGAGGCCTGCGCGACCAGCACCACCGCGGCGGCGGTCAGGCCGGCGACCAACACGCCGGCCGCGTCCACCGCGAAGCCCGTGGCGGCCAGTCGGCGTTCCAGGCGCGCGAGCCGGTCGGCCCGCTGTTCGGCGGCGCGCAGCGCGGCGTCGGTCGCTCCGAACGCGGCCAGGTCGGCGGCACCGTGGGTGAGGTCGACGGCGTCGGTGGCCAACGCGCCGCGCAGCGGCGCCACCTCGGCCGCGCTGCGCCGGGTGACCACGGTGGCCAGCGCCGGCAGCGCCACACCGGCGACGACCAGCCCGGCGGTGAGCACCCCGGCGGCCGGTGGCGAGATCAACGCCGCACCGACCACCGCCAGCACCCCGACCAGGGCCGCCGCCGCGCCGGGCACCAGGACCCGCAGCAGCAGGTCCTGGACCGCCTCGACGTCGGAGACCAGCCGGCTCAGGACGTCCCCCGAGCGGTGTGGGGCGTGGCGACGGGCCGCGAGGGTGCCGAAGACCCGGGCGCGCACGTCGGTGATCATGCGAAGGACCGCGTCGTGCCCGGCGAGCCGTTCGGCGTAGCGGAAGACGCCCCGACTGATGGCGAGGGCCCGGACGGCGACGATCGCCACGGTGAGCCGGTCCAGGGGCGGCTGACCGGCGGCGCTCATCAGCAACCACGTCGCGGTGGCCATCAGGGCCAGCCCGGCGAACTCGGTGGCGGCGGCGAGCATCCCGGCGCCGGCCAGGCGGCCCAGGTACGGGCGGGCCAGCCGCAGCACGGCACGCTCGGCGGCGATCCGCCCGGCCGGTGACGGGTCGGCGTCCGGCCCGAGGGTCACCGGCTCCGGCGTGGTGCTCATCGGGTCGCCTCCCCGGTCGGCACGGGCGTCAGCTCGGTGATCCGGCCGTCCTCGATGCGCAGGACACGGTCGGCGTCGGCCAGCAGCGCCGGTCGGTGCGCGACCAGCAGCGCGGTGCGCCCCGCGACCAGCCGGCGGGTGGCGTCGAGGACCACCGCCTCACTGGCCGTGTCCAGTCGCGCGGTGGGCTCGTCGAGCAGCACCACCGGCGCGTCCCGCAGGAACGCCCGGGCCAGCGCCACCCGCTGCCGCTGGCCGCTGGACAGCCCGTGACCGCGTTCGCCGAGCAGCGTGTCCAATCCGGCGGGCAGGCCGGCAACCACGTCGTCCAGGGCCGCGTCGCGCACCGCGGCGGCGACCGCCTCGGGCGGGGTGTCCGGTGCGCCGAGTCGGATGTTGTCGGTCAGCGTGCCGGCGAACAGGTGGGCGCGTTGCGGTACCCAGGCGACCTGTCGACGCCAGGCGTCCAGGTCGACGGTGGCGAGGTCGACCCCGTCGACGGTGACCCGGCCGCCGGTCGGCGTCACGAAGCCGAGCAGCAGGCCGAGCAGGGTGCTCTTGCCGGCGCCGCTGGGTCCGATCACGGCGATCCGCTCGCCGGGTCGGATGGTCAGGGTCACGTCGCGCAGCGCGGTGGTCCGCTCGTACGCCACGGTCACGGCCTCGAGGTGGATCTCCCCGCGCCCGTCGGCGACGGCCGCGCCCTCGGCGGCGCGCTGGGTGGCGGGCGCGGCCGAGACGGTGAGCGCCTCGTCCAGCGCCGTCAGCCCCTCCATGCTGGCGTGGAAGCGGCTGCCCGCGGCCCGCAGCGGCAGGTACGCCTCCGGGGTGAGCAGCAGTACCAGCAGCGCGGTGTGCAGGGCCAGCCCGCCACCGAGCAGCCGGATGCCGACCGGCACCGCGACCAGCGCCACCGAGAGGGTGGCGACCAGCTCCAGCACCAGCGCGGAGAGGAACGCGATCCGCAACGTCTTCATGGTGGCGGCCCGGTGCCCGTCGGCCATCCGGCGCACCACCTCGGTCTGTGCCCGGGCCCGGCCGAACGTCCGCAGGGTCGGCAGCCCGGCGACCATGTCCAGGAAGTGCCCGCCCAGCAGGGAGAGCCGCCGCCACTGCCGCTCGGTGGCGGCCTGCGCCTGCCAGCCCAGCAGCACGCCGAAGACCGGGATCAACGGCAGCGTCAACGCGATGATCAACGCCGAGCTCCAGTCGGCGAGGACGATCCGCGCCAGCACCGCCACGGGCACGGTCACGCTGAGCACCAACTGCGGCAGGTATCCGGTGAAGTACGCGTCTAGCGCGTCCAGCCCCCGGCCGGCCAGGGTGGCCAGCTCGCCGGCCCGCTGCCCCGCCACCCAGCCCGGCCCGTGCCGGCCCACCGCCCCGAGCAGGTCGGCCCGCAACGTGGCCTTGACCGTGGCGGCGACCCGCGCGGACACCGTGCCCTGCGCCCAGACCAGCGCCGACCGGGCGGCGACCGCGAGCACGAAACCCGCCAACGCCGGCCGGTTCAGGCGTCCGTCGAAGGCGGTCGCCAGTATGGCCGCCAACGCCGTGGCCTGCGCGACGATCAACGCGGCGGCGAGCACGCCGAGGAGGGCGAGCACGGCGAGATCGCGCCGGGCCGCAGGGACCCGACGCAGTAGACGCGGGTCGAAGGGACGGCGGTTCACCAGTTCACCGGTGCCCTGCCGTCGGTCCGTCCCCGGAAAACCCACCAGCACATCGCCTGGAAGCCTAGTAGGGCCGGCAGCAGCGGCAGTGCCACCCAGCCAAGCAGCCGCAGCGTCGGCGCGCTGGCGGCGGCGTCGGCCACCGTCAGCGAGGCGTCCGGGTCGGTCGTGGACACCAGGATGTAGGGCCACAGGGCTGCGCCGACCAGCGCCACCGGCAGCGCCAGGGCCGCGCCGGTGGCGACCAGAGCCCACCCCGGCCGCCGCCGCGCCAGCGCCGCGCGGGCCGCCAGCAGCGCCGCCACCAGCACCACCGGCAGGAGTACGGCCATCGCCGGTCGCTGGACGGCGTCGCGTACCCGAGAGGAGAGCAGGCCCGCGACGGTGGCCAGGCCGACCGCGCAGAGTGCCACCGGCACCAGTCGGCGGGCCGTGCGGCCGGCCACGGCGGCAGCGGCGCCGTCGGCCGGCAGTCGCAGCGTGAGGAAGGTCGCACCGTGCACCGCGACCAGGGCGAGCAGGGCCAGCCCGGCGGCGGCGGCGAACGGGGTGGCCAGGTGCGAGACGACCACGAACAGGAAGTGGATCGACGTGGTGGTGGCGAACTGGAGGCGAGCGAGGAGCAGCGTGTCCATGGCCGGCTCTTTCGTAGCTGTTGGCTCCCTTGTCGTAGCAACCCTACACGTAGCTTGCCTACATGTTACTTCTACTACGCGCCGTCGTAGTAAATATTACGACGGGGCGTAGTAGAAGTGGGTCTCGGGTGTGATCCGCGCGAGCGAGGGCGCGCGGGGGATCAGCTCAGGAAGAGCGTGATCGGGAGGGCGACCAGGGTGGCGGCCACAGCGAGGGCCGTGGCGCCGAGGGCCCGGGGAGGCCGGTCGGCGACCAGCAGGCGCTGCACGCGTACGTCCAGATCGCGGTCGCCCAGACCCAGCGCGCCTACCGGTGTGACCCGGTGGCCGGCGGCGGCGAACCGGCGCAGCGCGCCCGCCAACGGCGCCTCGGCGTGCAGTTCGCGGGCCTTGTCGTCGGCGCGCATCTCGACCAGCAGGGCGACCCGCTCATGCGCGTCCCGGACCCAGCCGAACCACGGCAGCGCCCGGCAGAGGGCGGTGAACGGCAGCAGCACCAGATCGTGCCGCTCGTGGGCGTGCGCGCGCTCGTGGGAGAGCACGGCCGCCAGCTCGGCCCGGTCCAGCAGGCTCAACGTGCCCGCGCTGACCACCACCTGCGGCTTCACCCCGGGCAGGCAGTACGCGGCGGCGCTCGGATGGTCCAGGACGAGCGCCCCCGGCGCGGCCGGGTCATCCCGGGCCACCAGGGTGAGCAGGTCCCGGTGCCGGCGTTGGGCGCGGATGGTGCCGTGGATGCTGCGGACGGTCGTGGTGCCGAGCACCGCTCCGATGCCGAAGCCCACCCCGACACCGGCCAGGTGGAAGGCGGTCTCCCCGACGGGCAGGGTGCCATGCAAGAGATCGGAGGCCAGGGCGAGCAGCGCGCTTCCGGTCGGCAGGTCGTACGCGCTCAGCCCGAGCGCCATCGGCAGGCCCATCGCGGACAGGCCCACCGCCAGCCCGACGGCCTGCCAGCAGACGATCGCCACCCGTGGGCTACGCCAGGTCCAGGTGGAGCGGGCCAGCACCTGGGCGGTCAGATAGCAGGCCAGCATGGTGGCGGCGAAGTGCACGGCGTAGGCCATGGCGCGTGCCCTACCGCTCCGCTGCCTCGCCGGCTGGCCGCCGGCCCGCCGGCGGATCCACCCGGTCGGTCAGGGCGTCGGCCCCGCCCGTGGCGCTGTCGGTGGAACCCGGCGGGGTCAGCCCGGCCTCGCTGCCCAGCGCGGCCCGCAGCACCTCGGCCTCGGTTCCGGTCACCGAGCGGGCGAAGCGCACCAGCGCGGCGTCCCGGCTGCCACCCAGGTCGAGGGCATCGAGCATGAGCTGGGCGATGTGTGCCTCGCGGCTGGCCGCCGGCCGGTACCGCCAGGCGCGGCCCTCCCGCTCCCGCTGCACCATGCCCTTGCCGGCGAGCCGGTCGAGGACGGTCATCACCGTCGTGTACGCCAGCTCGCGGCCGTCGAGCGCGTCGGCCACCTCGCGCACGGTCACACCGTCCGACGTGCCTGGGACCACGTCCCACAGCACGTCCATCACCGCACGTTCGAGATCACCGAGCCGAGTCACAAACCCAATCCTACCCCCGGTAGTAGACCCCTCACCCACCCGACCAGGCCGGTCATGAGGTCAGCCGGCCAGGGGAGACCGATCCCCCGCCACCCCATGACCAAGAAGGCCGGAGCGGGCCTGCCGGCACAAGATCCAGACAGGAACAGGGGTGTTGCTGCCTCCAGGGCGATGGAGGCAGCAACACCCCTGAAGTTGCGCAGATCTTGGCCGCGCCGCCGATCCCGCCGATCGCGCCGATCGCGCCGATCGCGCCGGCCGCGCCGATCGCGCCGGCCGCGCCGATCGCGCCGATCGCGCCGGCCGCGCCGGCCGCGCCGATCGCGCCGGCCGCGCCGCCGGGTGCGCTGGCCGCCCCGGCCGCCGCGCCGATGGCCCCGCTGACCGGCGACCCGACGTCGGGCAGGACCCCAAGCTGACCCACCCGACGAACCCGGCCGACGTCAGGTTTCCGGGGGAGCCCGCCCACGCAGGGATCAAGCCTGACCGCCCGGAGTGGGTGGGCTCCCCCGGAAAACTCCCAAGGCCGAGAACAGGCTCACACCCCCTTGGGGTGCCACACCGTCTTCGTCTCCAACAACGCGGTCATCCGGGTCACGCCCGGGTCGGCGGACCAGTCCACCTCAACCGGGGCCGGTCGGAGCACCCGCTTGAGGTTCTCCGCGGCCTTGACCTCCAGCTCGGTGGCGAGCGAGGCGTCGGTCACGCCGGTCAGGTCGATCGCGTTGACGTCCAGGTGCGAGGCCAACGTCGGCGCGGTCTCGGTGATCGCGCCGGTGAGGATGTTGACGACACCGCCGGGCAGGTCGGAGGTGGCCAGCACCTCGGCCAGCGTCACCGCCGCCAACGGCTCGGACGGCGAGGCGGCCACCACCACCGTGTTGCCGGTGACGATCGCCGGGGCGATCACGCTGACCAGGCCGAGCAGCGCCGGACGCTCCGGGGCGACCACCGCGACCACACCTGTCGGCTCGGGCGCGGAGATGTTGAAGTACGGGCCGGCGACCGGGTTCGCGCCGCCGTACACCTGGGCGAGCTTGTCGGCCCAGCCGGCGTACCAGACCCAGCGGTCCACCGCCGCGTCCACCTCGTCGCCGGGGATGCCCAGGGCGACGAACTGCTCGCGGCGGCCCTCCAGCATCTCGGCGGCCCGGTAGAGGATCTGACCCCTGTTGTACGCGGTCGCGCCGGCCCAGCCCTTCACGGCGGCGCGGGCGGCGACCACCGCGTCCCGGGCGTCCTTGCGGGAGGCCAGTGACACATTCGAGGACTGCACGAGATACGACCGTCCCGACTCGCTGCGCGGGAACTTCCCGCCGATGAAGAGCTTGTACGTCTTGCGTACCGCGACCCGCTCAGACATTGAGGTATCCCTCCAGCCCGTGCCGGCCGCCCTCGCGACCGTAGCCCGACTCCTTGTAGCCGCCGAACGGCGAGGTGGGGTCGAACTTGTTGAACGTGTTGGCCCAGACCACACCCGCGCGCAGCCGGTCGGCCATCCACAGGATGCGGGAACCCTTGTCGGTCCAGATCCCGGCCGACAGCCCGTACGGCGTGTTGTTGGCCTTCTCCACGGCCTCGGCCGGCGTGCGGAAGGTGAGCACCGACAGCACCGGCCCGAAGATCTCCTCGCGGGCGATGCGGTGTGCCTGGGTGACGCCGGTGAAGATGGTGGGCGCGAACCAGAAGCCCCGGTCGGGCAGCTCGCACGGGGCCGACCAGCGCTCGGCGCCCTCGGCCGAGCCGGCGTCGGACAGCTCGCGAATCCGCTCCAGCTGGGCGGCCGAGTTGATGGCGCCGACGTCGGTGTTCTTGTCCAGCGGGTCCCCGACACGGAGTTGGGCCATCCGCCGCTTGAGCGACTCCAGCACGCGGTCGGCCACGTTCTCCTGCACGAGGAGGCGGGAGCCGGCGCAGCAGACGTGCCCCTGGTTGAAGAAGATGCCGTTGACGATGCCCTCGACGGCCTGGTCGATGGGCGCGTCGTCGAAGACGATGTTGGCGGCCTTGCCGCCCAGCTCCAGGGTCAGCTTCTTGCGGGTGCCGGCGACGGACCGGGCGATGGCCCGGCCGACCTCGGTCGAGCCGGTGAAGGCGACCTTGTCCACGCCGGGGTGCTCGACGAGCGCCCGCCCGGTGTCGCCGGCGCCGGTGACGATGTTGACCACGCCGGCCGGCAGGTCGGCCTGCTGGCAGATCTCGGCGAACAGCAGCGCGGTCAGCGGGGTGGTCTCGGCGGGCTTGAGCACCACCGTGTTGCCCGCCGCCAGCGCCGGAGCGATCTTCCAGGCCAGCATGAGCAGCGGGAAGTTCCACGGGATGACCTGTGCGGCCACGCCGAGGGGTCGCGGGTTCGGGCCGAAGCCCGCGTGTTCCAGCTTGTCGGCCCAGCCCGCATAGTAGAAGAAGTGCGCGGCGACCAGCGGCAGGTCGACGTCGCGCGACTCGCGGATCGGCTTGCCGTTGTCCAGCGACTCCAGCACGGCCAGCTCGCGGGAGCGCTCCTGGATGAGCCGGGCGATCCGGTACAGGTACTTCGCCCTGTCCCGGCCGGGCATCGGACCCCAGACCTTGTCGTACGCCTTGCGGGCGGCACGGACCGCACGCTCCACGTCCTCGGTGTCGGCCTCGGCGACCTCGGCCAGCACCTCCTCGGAGGCGGGGTTGATCGACTTGAAGCTGCCGCCGCCGGTCGGGTCGACGAAGGCCCCGTCGATGAACAGGCCGTACGAGGGTTTGAGATCCACCACCGAGCGGGACTCGGGGGCGGGGGCGTATTCGAACATCGGCTATCAGTCCAGGGTGAAGTAGTCGGGACCGGAGTAGGTGCCGGTCGTCAGCTTGGTGCGCTGCATCAGCAGGTCGTTGAGCAGGCTGGACGCGCCGAAGCGGAACCAGTCCGGGTCGAGCCAGTCCGGGCCGACGGTCTCGTTGACCATCACCAGGTACTTGATCGCGTCCTTGGTGGTCTTGATGCCGCCAGCGGGCTTCACGCCGACCTGCCGTTCGGTCGCCTCGCGGAAGTCGCGGACGGCCTCCAGCATGACCAGGGTCACCGGCAGCGTCGCCGCGACCGGGACCTTGCCGGTGGAGGTCTTGATGAAGTCGCCGCCGGCCAGCATGGCCAGCCAGGAGGCGCGGCGCACGTTGTCGTAGGTGGCCAGCTCGCCGGTCTCCAGGATCACCTTGAGGTGGGCGTCCCCGCAGGCCTCCTTGGTGGCCACGATCTCGTCGTAGACCTCCTTGTAGCGCCCGGCCAGGAACGCTCCCCGGTTGATCACCATGTCGATCTCGTCGGCGCCGGAATCGACGGCGGCCCGGGTGTCGGCGAGCTTGATCTCCAACGGCGCCTGACCGGACGGGAACGCCGTCGCGACGCTGGCGAGGTGGACACCGGATCCGTGCAGCACCTCGGCCACGTACGGGACCATCGCGGGGTAGACGCAGACCGCGCCGACGTGCGGGCACGACGGGTCGGCCGGGTCCGGGCGCAGCGCCTTCGCGGCCAGCGCGCGCACCTTGCCGGGGGTGTCCGCGCCTTCGAGGGTGGTCAGGTCGACCATGCGGATCGCCAGGTCGATCGCCTGCGCCTTGGCGGTGGTCTTGATGGAGCGGGTGCCGAGCTGTGCCGCCCGCTGCTCCGCGCCGACCTGGTCGACGCCGGGCAGGCCGTGCAGGAAGGTCCGCAGAGCGGTCTCGGATCGTCCCAGCTCGGAGAGGTCCGACCGGGCCGACGTCGTTGTCGCCGTCATGCTGAGAAGTCTACGCACGGAACCGCTCAGTGATCTTGGTCACGGCGGCGGTGGCGTGAGCGACGTCGCCGGTCCGCCCGCACCCCCACCGATATGCCGAACGGCCCGGTAGGTTGAGCGATCGTGGACGTACACGTCATTGACCACCCGCTGGCCCAGTCTCGGCTGACCGCCATGCGGGACGCGCGCACCGATTCCTCGACGTTTCGGGCGGCGCTGCACGAACTGACCACCATGCTGGTGTACGAGGCGGCGCGCACCTTCCCCGTCGAGCGGTACCCGGTGCAGACGCCGGTCACCGGCACCGAGGGCACCCGGCTGGCAAACCCGCCGTTGCTGGTGCCGGTGCTGCGAGCCGGCCTCGGCATGGCGGACGCCGCGCTCGGCCTCCTGCCCGAGTCCTCGATGGGCTTCGTCGGCCTGGCCCGGGACGAGGAGACCTACGAGCCGCGCGCCTACATGGAGTCGCTGCCTCGGGAACTCGCCGGCCTGCCGGTGCTGGTCCTCGACCCGATGCTCGCCACCGGCGGCTCGTTGGAGCATTCCTGTCGGCTGCTGGCCGACCGGGGCTGCACCGACATCACCGTGCTCTGCGTGCTCGCCGCGCCGGTCGGCATCGAGCGGCTGGAACGCTCCGGACTGCCGTTGCGCCTGGTCACGGCCTCGATCGACGAGGGCCTCAACGACCGCATGTTCATCATCCCCGGGCTCGGGGACGCCGGTGACCGCCAGTTCGGCGGCATGCCCCGGTTCTGATCTTCTACCCGGTCGGTGCCGGGTGACGGCAGGTCCGCGCGCGGTGGTGCGTGGACCCGCTACCGTCTCCGGCCATGACTGGTGTTGCGCTCGCCGAGGAGCTGCTGCTCCTCGCCTACGACGACTCGACCGGCAAGGCGACCATGCCGCGGATCAGCCTGGACCTGGGCATGGCCGCCGCGGTGCTGGTCGAGCTGGCCCTGGCTGGCCGGATCGCGTACGCCGACGGGTCGCTGACCATGGTCGATCCGACGCCCACCGGCGAGCCGATCACGGACGAGGTGCTCGCCCGGATCGCCGCCGACACCCCGCACACCCCGGCGTCGTGGGTGCAGCGCCTGCGGCACGGCCTGCGCGACAAGATCCTCGGTGACCTGTGCGCCCAGGGTGTCGTCCGCGACGTCGACGAGACCGAGCTGGGCTTCATCCACGTGCACCGTTATCCGGTGGTGGACAGCTCCGTCGAGGCGGACACCCGCCAGCGGCTGGCCGAGGCGCAGGCCGGCGCGGCGGCCCCGGACGAGCGGACCGCCGCCCTCGCCACCCTGGTCGTGGTGCTGCGGATGGAGTCGGCGCTGGGCGTGAGCGGGGAGGAAGCCGCCACCGCCCGCCGGCGGCTGGAGGAGATCGCCACCGGGGCGGGCTTCTCCGGCCAGGTGAGCACCGACGACTCGGTGGTCCGCCCGTCGGTCGGTCTGGTCGTCGCCGCCCTGGCCGCAGCGGTCGACGCGGCACTCGGCAAGCGCGCCTGACGGTCGGGGCCAGCCCCCTCCCTGACGCCCTTTGCTCTGCTTCAACCCGCGCAACGCAGGCGGCCGCCGTGTGTCGCCTCCGCTGAAGCAGAGCAAAGGGAGCGTGGCAGGTGGGTGGGGGCGATCGCGGTCAGATGCCGAGGGCGGCGGCGATCTCGGCGCGCAGCAGCGCGACCGCCGCGGCCGCCCGGCTCCGGGCGGCGGCGACATCGCCGTCGGACACCGGCTCCACCACCTCGAGGTACGCCTTGAGCTTCGGCTCGGTCCCCGAGGGGCGAATGACCACCCGAGCCGTCGCGGTACGCAGGATCACCACGTCCGACTCGGGCAGCAGGTCCCGGACACTGTCGACCGGCTGCCTGAGCAGCGTGGTCGGGGTGGCCGTCCGGATCCGGGCCATCGCGTCGGCGATCTCCCGCAGGTCGTCCACCCGGACGGAGAGCTGATCGGTCTGGTGCACGCCGAACTCGGCGGCCAGCTCGTCCAGCCGGTCGGTCAGCGTACGACCCTGCGCCTTGAGGCCGGCGGCCAACTCCGCCACGGTCAGCGCGGCCGTGATGCCGTCCTTGTCCCGGACATGCTCCGGGGCCACGCAGTAACCGAGCGCCTCCTCGTAGCCGAAGACCAGCGGCGCGCTTCCGCCGCCGGCCCGCACGATCCACTTGAAGCCCGTCAGCGTCTCGTCGTAGGGCAGGCCCCGGGCCGCGCACATCGCCCGCAGCAGGGACGACGAGACGATGGTGGTGGCGTAGAGCCCGGTCACCCCGCGCCGCATCAGGTGATCGGCGAGCAGTACGCCCACCTCGTCGCCGCGCAGCATCCGCCAGCCGTGCCGGTCTTCGCTCCCGGTTGCGGGGCTCGCGAGCTCACTTCTTGCCGGCGCGCCCTCGCGGACGACCACGGCGCAGCGGTCGGCGTCCGGGTCGTTGGCGATGGCGAGGTCCGCGCCGGTGGAGTCGGCCAGCGCGATCAGCCGGTCCACCGCCCCGGGTTCCTCGGGGTTGGGGAACGAGACGGTCGGGAACGCCGGGTCGGGCTCCGCCTGGTCGGGCACCACGCCGGGGACCGGGAAACCGGCCCGTGCGAACGCCGCGGTGAGCACCGCCGCGCCCACCCCGTGCAGCGGGGTGTACGCCACCGACAGGTCCCGTGGCCCGTCCGGGTCGATCACGGCGGTGGCCCGCGCGACGTACCCGGCGACGAGGTCGTCACCGAGCACCTCGCCGGCCCGCCCCAACGGCACCTCGGCCAGCGGGCCGACCGCACGGATTGCGGCCTCGATGCCGGCGTCGGCCGGCGGCACGATCTGCGCCCCGGCGCCCAGCTCACCGCCCAGCTCCGCGCCGAGGTAGACCTTGTAGCCGTTGTCCTGCGGGGGGTTGTGGCTTGCGGTGACCATCACGCCGGCCACCGCGCCCAGTTGGCGTACCGCGTACGCGAGCACCGGCGTGGGCAGCGGCCGGGGCAGCAGCAGCGCCGGCCGGCCGGCGCCTGTCGCCACCTGGGCGGTGCGCTCGGCGAACTGGCGGGAGCCGCGCCGGGCGTCGTACCCGATCACCAGCGGGCCGGTGCCACCCTGGGCCGCGAGCCAGGTGACCAGGCCGGCGGCGGCCTGGGTGACCACGGCGAGGTTCATTCCGTTCGGGCCGGCGCGCAGCGGACCGCGCAGGCCGGCCGTGCCGAAGGTCAGTGGGCCGGCGAACCGGTCGGCCAGCTCCGGGGCGCTCGCCGGCAGCCCGTCGAGAACCGCCGTCAGCTCGTCCCGGCTCGCCGGATCGGGGTCGTCGGCCAACCAGCGCCGAGCTTGCTCGCGAATGTCGTCGATGTCAGTGGTGTCCGCCGCCATGCCCCTTGATAGCACGGCGGCGGATCACCACTGTCGGTTCCCTCCGGCTCAGCCGTTTCCGGTGAGCTGGAACGTCTTCACCATCTCGTCGAAGATCGGCTTGCTCTCGGCGAACACGTCCTCGGTGGCGGAGAGGTAGAACGAGTACGACTTGCCGTCCTTGACGACCGCGCGCCACACCCCGTGGCGCATCTCGCCACCGGAGCCGCAGGTGTACTCGAATTCGACGCCCGGGCTGCCCGCCAACTGCTGCTCGGCGATGGCCACCTGCTCGTACGGCTTTTTGCAGTTGGTGCTCTTGGTGCGGAGGAAGTTTTGCGCGCTCTCCGCCCAGCGGG
Source organism: Micromonospora sp. DT4 (assembly GCF_049841675.1). Taxonomy (NCBI): domain Bacteria; kingdom Bacillati; phylum Actinomycetota; class Actinomycetes; order Micromonosporales; family Micromonosporaceae; genus Micromonospora; species Micromonospora sp. DT4. Next base: position 97,303 of record NZ_JBNCKT010000002.1, on the reverse strand, counting down.
TGGGCGTCCCGGTCCACTTCTCGGTGAGGATCCGGATTTTGCGACCGTCGTCCTCCGGGTCGATGTAGTCGGTGTACGAGCCGCCGGTGGCCTTCTTCCAACCCTTCGGCACCATCACCTGGATGCCGCGGGCCGAGTGCTCCTGCATCTCGACACCCGGGCCCGCCGGCGCGGACGGGGTCGGCTGCGCCTGCGGGGTGCTCGGCGAGGGGTCGTCCCCGCCGGAGAGCGCCACGATGCTGATCAGCAGCAGCACGGCCAGGCCACCGGCTGCGGCGAGCTGGACCTTGCGCGGCCAGCCCTTGACCGTGGTGACGAGTTGCCCGCCGGTCGCGCGGACCTTGTCCAGGGCGCTGCCGCCACCACCGGCCGGGGCCGGCGTCGTCGTCCAGGGCTGGCCGGTGCCCGGAACCGACCACTGGTTGCCGCCGCCGTAGGTGCCGCCGATGCGCTGGGTGGCCTCCGGCGTGCCGTAGTTGACCTGCTGGGTGGCGTCGGGCCGGTTGCCGTAGGTGACCCGCTGCGTGGCGTCGGGATGCGCCCCGGCGTCCACCCGCTGGGTGGCGTCCGCGCTGCCTCCGTAGGTGCGCCCCGCGGCGGGGCGGCCCGAGGCGGACATCGCGCCGGTGGGCGTGTGCAACGGGCCGGCGAGCGCGTCGGCGCTGGTCTCGTCGAGGGCCGCGGCGGCACTCGCGGCGGCCGGCTGCGGACGCTCGCCCCGGCGTAGCGCGGCCAACCGGTCGGTCAACGACTCACCCGGGGCGAGCATGGCCCGGCCACCGATCTGGTTGTCCGGCGTCGACTCGGGCTGGGCCGGCGTGTGCACGGGGGCGGGGCGCTGCTGCACCGGCACGACGGCGTACGGGTCGGTGACCGAGTGCACCGCGGCGGCGGTGCTGCCCAACGGGCCGGCGAGCAGTTCGCGCAGCATGCCCCGGGAGGTGTGCACGTCCAGCCGGCGGGCCGGGTCCTTCTCCAGCAGGCCCATCAGCACTCGGGTCAGCGGGCCGCTGCGCTGCGGCGGCGCCGGCGGGTCCTCGACGACGGCGTGCATGGTCTCGATCGGGTCGCCCTTGTCGAACGGCGGACGCCCCTCGACGGCCGTGTAGAGCGTCACACCCAGCGAGAAGAGGTCGCTCGGCGGACCGAACTCCTGGCCCATGGCCCGCTCGGGCGAGATGAAGTGCGGGGAGCCGAGCACCATGCCGGGGGTGGTGAGCTGCACGTCGGTGGGCATCCGGGCGACACCGAAGTCGGTCAGCACGCAGCGCCCGTCGGAGCAGATCAGCACGTTGGCCGGCTTGACGTCGCGGTGCAGCACGCCGATGGCGTGGGCGACCTCCAGTGCGCCGAGCAGCGCGATGCCGATCTTGGCGACCGCGCGGGGCGCGACCGGACCGTCCTCGATGACCATGTCGGCGAGGCTGCGGGCGTCCAACAGCTCCATGACGATCCACGGCCGACCGGCCTCGGTGACCACGTCGTACACCTGCACCACGGCGGGGTGCTGGATGGCGGCGGCGGCACGGGCCTCGCGCAGCGTCCGCTCGTACATGGCGTCGCGGTCGCTGGGCGCCAGCCCCGGCGGAAGGACGACCTCCTTCACCGCCACGTCGCGGCGCAGCAGGGTGTCTGTGGCGCGCCACACCGTGCCCATGCCGCCGTTGCCCACTGCGGACCGCAGCGAGTACCGGCCACCGATGGTGGTGCCGGGTGCTGCACGTCCGCTGGCGGGACTTACCTGTCCGCCGCTCCACGTCGGGATCTGAGTCACAGAAAAGCCACCGGGGGAAATCGAGGGGGGCTGGGACACAACCCCCCTATCTTGCTGGTTCCGACGCCCGATGCGAAAGCCGACGCGGCGGACGTTTACCGAAGTCCACAGATCGTGCCCGGGTGTTCACCTCCCGTCGACCGGTCGAGACGCACTGTGCGGTATCCCTCACCCGACCTTCGGCCAGGGCGTCCTACCATCCGGGGATGAGTGAACGGCGGTCAAGTGAGTCCGGTTTCCCGATCAAGGGCGTCTACACGGCGGCTGACCTTCCGGAGGACCTGGACTCCCGGCTGGGCGGCCCGGGCGAGTTCCCGTACACCCGAGGGGTCTACCCCACGATGTACACCTCCCGTCCGTGGACCATGCGCCAGTACGCCGGCTTCGGCACCGCCACCGAGTCCAACGCGCGGTACCACCAACTGTTGCGGGCCGGCACGACCGGTCTCTCGGTCGCCTTCGACCTGCCGACCCAGATGGGGTACGACTCGGACGACCCGATCGCGCACGGCGAGGTCGGCAAGGTCGGGGTGGCCATCGACTCCATCGAGGACATGCGGCTGCTCTTCGCCGACATCCCGTTGGACAAGGTCTCCACCTCGATGACCATCAACGCGCCCGGTTCGGTGCTGCTGCTGCTCTATCAACTCGTCGCGGAGGAGAACGGGGTCCCCGGCGCCGCGCTCAACGGCACCATCCAGAACGACATCCTCAAGGAGTACATCGCCCGGGGGACGTACATTTTCCCGCCGAAGCCGTCGCTGCGCCTCGTCGCCGACACCTTCGCGTACTGCCGTGAGGAGGTGCCGAAGTGGAACACCATCTCCATCTCCGGCTACCACATGGCCGAGGCCGGCGCGACGCCCGCGCAGGAGATCGCGTTCACCCTGGCCAACGGTGTGGAGTACGTCCGGGCCGCGCTGGCCGCGGGGCTCGCGGTGGACGACTTCGCGCCCCGGCTGTCGTTCTTCTTCGTGGCCCGCACCACGCTGCTGGAGGAGGTGGCGAAGTTCCGCGCCGCCCGGCGGATCTGGGCCCGGCTCATGCGTGACGACTTCGGCGCCAAGAATCCGAAGTCGATGATGCTGCGCTTCCACACCCAGACCGCCGGTGTGCAGCTCACCGCCCAGCAGCCGGAGGTGAACCTGGTCCGGGTGGCGGTGCAGGGCCTGGCCGCGGTGCTCGGCGGCACGCAGTCGCTGCACACCAACAGTTTCGACGAGGCGATCGCGCTGCCCACCGAGAAGGCCGCCCGGCTCGCGCTGCGCACCCAGCAGGTGCTGGCGTACGAGACGGACCTGACCGCCACCGTCGACCCGTTCGCCGGCTCGTACGTGGTGGAGGCGATGACCGCCGAGATCGAGGCCGCCGCCGTGGAGTTGATGGAGCGGGTGGCCGACCACGGCTCGGCGGTCGACGCCATCGAGGCCGGGTTCCAGAAGCGGGAGATCGAGCAGTCCGCGTACCGGATCGCCCAGGAGATCGACTCCAGCGAGCGGGTCGTGGTGGGGCTCAACCGGTTCACGGTCGACGAGGAGGAGCCGTACGAGCCGTTGCGGGTCGACCCGACGATCGAGGCGGCGCAGGCCGAGAGGCTGGCCCGGCTGCGCGCCGGGCGGGACGCCGACGCGGTGACGCGGGCACTCGCCGACCTGCGGGCAGCCGCCGAAGGCTCGGACAACGTGCTGTACCCGATGCGGGAGGCGCTGCGGGCCCGGGCCACGGTGGGCGAGGTCTGCGGGACGCTGCGGCAGGTGTGGGGCCAGTACCGGCCCACCGACCGGTTCTGACGCCGACCGCGCCGGGTGTGCCCACCCGGCTCCGGGGGTACGCCAAAGGTGCGCCGGAACGCACACCGTGTGCGGTCGGGTTGCGCGAGCGTATGTGAGCGTCCTTGTCCGGCCCGTTGCGGAGCGTGGTCGTCTTATTGTCGGAGTGTCAGTTCATCACCCCGACTAATGCGACAATTCGCGGTGGGGATCCATGCGTGGCGTCGCGACTCATGGACACTCGGGCCGGTTACGCGTTGTAGGAGGTGAGGGGGCGGATGTCGGCGTTCGAACGCGATCTACCTGCGGTCCCGCACCTCGATGAGCGCCCTCAGCAGGGCATACGTGACGCTACGCGAGCCGATCATCACCGTAACGAGGTTGCGCAGCGTCACCGCCGGAGGTCTAGGCTGTCTGCTGTCCCCGATGATCCATCCATCTCTAGTGATCGAGAATTCGACGTGACGAGTGCGTTGACGCTGCCCACGGGCGGCCAGCTGGCGTCGTCCTGGCTGGAGACCGCGCCCGGGTCCCAGCCCCTGCCCCGCGACCTGGACCACCTCCTCGCCCTTCGGGTACCGGGGCTCATCGCCACGCGCCGTCACCTTCACTCGCACCCTGAGTTGTCGGGTACGGAGTTCGAGACGGCGGCCCTGATCGCGCGGGAACTCTCGCTGGCGGGTCTGCGCCCGCGGCTGCTACCCAAGGGCAACGGCGTGATCTGTGACGTCAACGGCCGTCCGGACGGCCCGATCGTCGCGCTCCGCGCCGACATCGACGCGCTGCCGCTCGACGACCCCAAGGACGTGCCGTACCGCTCCACCGTCGAGGGCGTCTGCCACGCCTGTGGCCACGACGTGCACACCTCGATCCTGCTCGGCGTGGGCATGCTGCTCGCCCAGCTAGCCGACCTCGGCGAGCTGGACGGCCGGGTCCGGCTGATCTTCCAGCCGGCCGAGGAGATCCTGCCCTGCGGCTCGCTGGAGGTCATCGAGGCCGGCGGCCTGGACGACGTCGTGCAGATCTTCGCGCTGCACTGCGACCCGAACCTGCCGGTGGGCCAGGTGGGCCTGCGGGTCGGCCCGATCACAGCCGCCGCCGACAACGTCACCGTCCGGCTCTCCGGGCCGGGCGGGCACACCGCGCGCCCGCACCTGACCGTCGACCTGGTCGACGCCCTCGGCCGGCTGATCACCGAGGTGCCGGCCCTGGTCAGCCGCCGGGTGCCGGCCAACAGCGGGCTGCTGCTGGTGTTCGGCCACGCCTCGGCCGGCACCCGTTACAACGTCATCCCCTCCGAGGCGTCCGCCTCGGGCACGCTGCGCGTCATGGACCGCGACACCTGGGAGAAGGCGCCCAAGATCGTGGCTCAGGTGGTGCGGGACGTGATCGCCCCGACCGGTGCCACGGTCGATCTGGAGTACCTGCGTGGTCGGCCGCCAGTGAGCAATGACTCCCGGGCGATCCAGGTGCTGACCGCCGCCACCGGTGCCGCGCTCGGCCCGGAGGGGATCGCCGAGACACCGCAGAGCATGGGCGGCGAGGACTTCTCCTGGTACCTGGAGTACGTCCCCGGCGCCCTCGCCCGCCTCGGCGTGGGACGTATCGGACCCAACGTCGACCTGCACCGCGCGACCTTCGACGTGGACGAGCGGGCCATCCCGGCCGGCGTACGCGTCATGGTGCAGACCGCGCTGCGGGCACTGGCGGCGGCGCGCTGACCTCGGCGGCCTGCGCCGGCGACCTCCGTCGCCGGCGCAGCGCCAGCAGCAGAACCGCCAGCGGTACGCCGAGCGCCACCACCCACGGCAGCAGCGCGCCCACGACGGTGAGCAGGATGGTCATCGAGGTGGTGAACGCCTTCCAGCCGCCCTTGAACCCGACCAGGAAACCGGTCTCGGTCTTCTCCTCGCTGGTCTTCGCCGCCGGCCCGGCCAGCGCCACCGTGATCGTGGACAGCGCGGTCAGGTCGGCCAGCCGCCGCTTCTTGGCCTCCAACGAGGCCAGGTCCGCCTCCCGGCGACCCAACTCGTTCTCCAACGACACCAGGTCGGCGATCGAGTTGGCGCGGGCGAGCAGCCGTCGTGCGCTGTCCACGCGCGCCCGCTGCGTGATGATCCGGGCCTCCAGGTCGACGGTCTCCTCCGTGACGTCCTGGGTGTTGATCTCCCGGCTCTGCTGCCGACCGAGCTTCGCGACCTCCTCCACCACGGCGGAGAACTTGGCCGCCGGCACCCGTAACTGCAGTTCGGCCACCGCGTCGGCCTCGGCGCTGCGTCGCAGGTCGCCGCCGATGAAGCCACCGGCCCGGGTGACCACCGCGCTGACCTCGCGGGCCGCCGCGTCCACATCGGTCACCTGTACCCGCATCGATCCGGTGTAGATGATCGACCGCTGGTCGACCCGCAGATCCGGAGCACCGGCCCCGGCCGTCCCCGCCGCTTCCGCGCCGCTGCCCTTGTCAGCCGCCCTGTCCATGGCCGGGGCCTCGGCCGCCGGACCCGCCGGACCCGCCGGACCCGCCGGACCCGCCGAGTCCGCCGATCCGCTGTCGCCGGCGCTGCACCCCGCAAGGGCCAGCGCCGCCGTGAGTGTTCCTGCCGCCAGTAGTGCGCCGCGGCGCCGTCCTGTCCGTCCGTCCATCCCCGCTCCCATCGTGGTCAGCTTCAGTGGCGATAGCTCGGACGCGACGCGCACGCCCGCTGGTTCCGGCAGACTGCGCTGAGGACGTCACGATTCGATAGTCGAGGAGTCACGATGCGGCTCACCAAGTACGCCCACTCCTGTCTCCGGGTGGAACACGACGGGGGAGTGCTCGTGGTCGACCCCGGGGTGTTCAGCGATCCCGGGACGGCGCTGGACGGCGCGGACGCGGTGCTCGTCACCCACGAGCACCCGGACCACCTCGACCCGGCCGCGGTGCGTCTCCAGCTCGACCGGCAGCCGTTCCCGATCTACGGCCCCGCCTCGCTGGTCGACGCCCTGGGCGACGCGGCCGAGGCGCTGTGCCCCGTCGAATCCGGTGAGTCGTTCACCGCAGCCGGGGTCGCGGTCCGCGCGTACGGGGGGCGGCACGCGGTCATCCACCCGGACATCCCGGTCATCGACAATCTCGGCTACCTGATCAACGACGTGGTCTACCACCCCGGCGACTCCCTCGTCGTACCGGAGGAGTCGCCAGTCGACACGCTCTTCGCGCCGATCCACGCGCCCTGGTCGAAGTTCTCCGAGGTGCTCGACTTCATCCGGGCGGTCGCTCCGCGCCGCGCGTACGCCCTGCACGACGCCCTGCTCAACAACCACGGGCTGGGCGTGCTCAACCGCCAGTACGGGGCGATGTCCGGCACCGAGTACCAGCGTCTGGAGCCCGGTACCCGGGTGGACGTCTGACGCGATGCCCGGCCCCTCCGTGGAGCTGGTGCGGCAGCTCTACCGCACCCCACCGGACCGGTTCGTGGCCGCCCGGGACGCCGCGGTGGCCGAGGCCCGGCGAGCCGGGGACACGACCACCGCCCGGCAACTGGCCCGGCTGCGCCGCCCCACCGTCGCCGCCTGGCTGGTCAACCTGCTCGCCATCGAACGACCCGAGCTGGTGGACGACCTGGTCGGTCTGGCCGACGCGCTACGGGCCGCCCAGCGGGAGCTGCGCGGGTCACGGCTGCGGGAGCTGTCGGCCCAGCGTCGGGCGGTGGTCGCGGCCCTGGTCGCCGAGGTCCGCACGCTCGCCGCGGCGGAGCCCGAGGCGCCGCCGGCCAGCCGGCTGCCACTGGCCGAGGTGGAGGCGACCCTGAACGCGGCGCTCTCCGACGCCGATGTCGCCGAGCAGGTACGGGCGGGGCGTCTGCTCCGCTCGGCCACCTACGCCGGCTTCGGTGAGGTGCCCCGCCCGCAGTTGCGACTGGTCACCGGCGACGAGGAGGAGCCACCGGCTCGACAGCCGGGCGCCCAGCGCGAGAGCCCGGAGCCGAATCGCCGTACCGACCGGGCCGGGGAGCGTGCCGCGCAGGCCGAGCGGGCGGCGCAGCGAGCCGCCCGGGCCGAGCGGGCCCGCCGCCGTCGGGCACTGGACCGCGAGTTGGACCGTGCCCGCGCCGACCAGCAGCGGGCCGAGGACGAGCTGGCCGACGCGGTCGGGCAGGAGCGCGACGGGGTCGCCGTACTCGATGGGATCGAGACGGAGCTGGCCGAGTTGGAACGCCGGCGCGCGGTGGCGGAACAGGACCTGAGCCGGTCCAAGCTGGCCCGGCGGGCGGCCGAACGGGCGGTGACCGTGGCCCGCCGCCGGGCGGGCGAGGTCGAGGCGGCCGTCGAGGCGTTGGTGGCCGAAGAGGGGGATGCGGACGCGGCCGGTGGGGCGGCAGACTGACATCGATGGACGGCGACGAGTGGGTGGGCCGTCTACGGGCGGCCGTCCCCGAGCCGCGAGCGCGGGTGGCGTCCGGATGACGCCGGAGCAGCTCGCCGCCGCCAGCAAACCCGCCGTCCTCGACCTCGGCGACGGGTTCAGCAGGTGTCCGAGCACGCTGCGTCGGGCTCGGCTGCTCGGCATCTCCGGCTGGGCCTTCTACATCAGCGGTCGGGCCGGGGCGCTCGGCGACGTACGCGCGGAGACGGCCGCCGCGGCGATCGGCTTCGTCGCGCCGGACGCCGTCGCGGACGGCTGGGATGCCGCCGCCCGGGTCCTGCCGCCGGTCGAGGTGGCCGCCGCGAGTCTCGCCGAGTGCTGCCGGTGGGGGACGGAGATGCTGGGCGTGCTACCCGAGGTCGAGCGCCTGGCCGACCTCGTCGAGCGGGCGGTCGCCGCGGCCGACGCCAGCGGCATGCCGCTCTTCGCCGCGTGGCGGGCGATGCCGCTGCCGGACCACTCTCCGGGCGCCCGGAGCGCGGCCGGGCTGCGACTGCTGCGTGAACACTTCACGGGCGCCTACCTGCTGGCGGTACGGGCCGCCGGCATGACCCCGCTGGAGGCGGTGCTGGCCGGGCCGGAGGGCGAGGCCGGCGCGGTGGCGTGCGGCTGGCCGCCGCCGTACCCCGCGGTCGGGCCGTTGGTGCGTCGGCGGCTGTGGGCGGAGGCGGTGACCAACCGGCTGGCCGCGCCCGCGTTCGCGGCGCTCGGCCCCGCCGACGGCACCGAGCTGGTGGAGCTGCTGCACCACACCCGCGCCGGCCGCACCTGAACGGCCCGAGTAGCGGATGCGAAGAGGTGGAAGTGTAGAACATCTCGTTCTACACTTTGTTTTATGGAACGCATCGGAGTCCGGGAGCTCAACCAGAACACCAGTCAGGTACTGGCGCGGGTGAGCGGTGGCGAGACGGTCGAGATCACCGACCGTGGTCACCCGATCGCCCGACTCGTCCCGGTGAGCGACGACAGGTCGATGCTGGCCAAACTGGTGGCGTCCGGCCGTGCCGTCGCCCCCACCGGCGGAGGGCCGGTACCCCTTCCACCAAAGCTGGGCGACGGGGAAGTCGACGTGGCGGCCACGCTCACCGCGATGCGGGACGAGGAACGCTGGTGATCTATCTCGATTCGGCCGCCGTCGTGAAGTTGGTCAGGCAGGAGGCGTGCAGTGCCGACCTCGTCTCCTGGCTCAACACCCACCCCGACGTGCCGCTGGTCTCCTCCGCCCTTGTCGAGGTGGAGGTGCCCCGGGCCCTGCGCCGATCGGCTCCGCAGGCGTTGGTCGGCGTGCCCGCAGCCGTCGGACGGCTCTTTCGACTGGAGATCGACGGTACGATCCGCGCCACTGCGGCCGCGTTCGCCGAACCGATGCTCCGCAGTCTCGATGCCATCCACCTGGCCACCGCCCAGGTCCTGACCAACGAGTCCGGCACCGCACTCGTCGCCTTCGTCACCTACGATCGCCGACTGCTCGAATGCGCCAAGGAAGCAGGGTTACCCGTGGCGAGTCCCGGCCAGAACTGATTCACGGCTCCGTACACCGGGCCCGGCGGAAAATGGGCGGCGCGCTCGGTCGTCGGCTGCCAGGATCTACTGCCGTGACCCTTCCCGCCGGCTGGACCACGCGCCGGCCCACCCTCGACGACGTCCCGGCGATCCTCGCGGTGGTGCACGCCGCCGACACCTTCGCCGTCGGCCATCCCGACTTCGACGCCGAGGATGTCGAGCAGGCGCTGACCGCGCCCTCCTTCGACCCGAGCCGGGACTCCTGGCTGGCGCTCGACCCGGACGACACCGTCGTCGCCTGGGCGACGGTGGACAACCCGACCGGGGTCGGCCGGGAGTTCGTGGAGGTCTACGTCGACCCCGAGCGGGCCGCCCACCTCCGTGCGCCGCTGCTCGCCCGCCAGCTCGACCGGGTCGCCGAGCGCGCAACGGAGCGGGGGTTGCCGGCGCTCACCGCGCGCTGTGCGGTGTTCGCCCCGGAGCGCGACTGGGACCGGGACCTGCGGGCCGCGGGTTTCACCCTGGCCAAGCGGTACGTGCGCATGCGCCGCACGTTGGGCGACCTGCCCGCCGAGGCGGCGATGCCGCCGGGCGTGACGGTACGGCCGGTCCGCTTCGACGACGAGGCCGAGCTGCGGGAGTTCCACCGGATCCACGACGCCGCCTTCGGCGACACCCCGGACCACGAGCCGCTGTCGTACGAGCGGTGGCGGGCCCGCATCGGTGACGTGACCGCCTGGGACGAGTGGTTCGTCGCCGAGGTCGACGGGGTGCTCGCCGGCGCGTTGCAGTCCTCGGACCAGGCGCTCGACCGGCAGGAGGGCTGGGTGAAGAGTCTGTCGGTGCTGCCCGCGTACCGCCGCAGGGGTGTCGGTGCGGCGCTGCTGCGCCGCGCGTTCGCCCGCTACGCCGACAAGGGCCGGCAGTTCGCCGGCCTCGGCGTGGACCTCACCAACCCGACGGCCCCGGTGTCGCTCTACCGATCGGTGGGCCTGCGGGAGACCGGGTGGACCGACATGTACGAGCGGGTCGTCCCGGCCGCCGGTGTGTGATTGACGACCCCGGCCGGGCCCGACGGGCGTCCGGATCGGTGCCGGTTGCAGACTGGGGGAGTGGGATACGCGCTACGGGGACGCGGTGCCGGTGGGGCGGGACCGCAGCTCGGTGACGTAGTCGTCCGGCGCGCCCGCCTTCTCGGCGGCGTTCGCGATCTCGGACAGGTACCACGACGTCGGCAGGCCGCCCTCGTACCCGTCGAACACGTAGATCCACGCCGTGACGTCGCCGTCGAGGGTGGAGACCCGTACGTGCAGCTTGCGGTAGGTGCCGGCGGTGACGCCCTCGATCTCGTCGAGCTGCGCCGCGTCGTACGGGTGGATGTCGTAGATCGCCACGAACACCCGGTCGCCGGGGGACTCGACGACGGTGCTGACCGCGCCCTCCCAGCCGATCACGTCCTCGCCGGCGAAGGTCAGCCGCCAGCCCTCCAGCCAGCCGGTGCCGACCATCGGGGAGTGCGGGCAGTAGGCCCGCATCCGGGACGGATCGAGGTTTGAGCCGTAGGCGGCGTGATGACCCACGGCGATGACGATAGCCCGGCGGATGGGTGGGGGAGAATACGACTGTGCGTGTCGGATGCGCTCGGGAGAAGAAAGTCACTGTGAGCACAAGCGAAGGGCGAACGTGGTGAGCGCGAGGAGTGCAGCGCAGCGGAGCCCCGCAGTCGCGAGCGAAAGGATGGCGCTGTGAGCCGGATCGTGATCATCGGCGGTGGGCCGGCCGGGTACGAGGCGGCACTGGTCGCCGCCCAACTGGACGCCGATGTCACCGTGGTCGAGGCCGACGGCGCGGGCGGGGCCTGCGTGCTCTCCGACTGCGTACCGTCGAAGACCTTCATCGCCAGCTCTCAGGTGGTCACCGGCTACCGGGACACCGAGGAGTTCGGGGTGCACTCGGACGGCCTGGAGGCGGTGACCGTGGACGCGCAGGCGGTGCACGCGCGGGTGAAGCGGTTGGCGCTGGCGCAGTCCGCCGACATCCACGCCAAGCTGCTCAAGGCGGGCGTCATCTTCGTGGCCGGCACCGCCCGGCTGGGCGAGGACGCGCTCGGGCACACCCACCGGGTCATCATCACGCCCGCCGACGGCGGCGAGGAATATTCGATCGCCGCGTCCACCGTGCTGGTGGCCACCGGCTCGACACCCCGGCAGTTGCCCACCGCCCTACCTGACGGTGAACGCATCCTGACCTGGCGTCAGGTGTACGACCTGCCGGAGTTGCCGGAGCACCTGATCGTGGTCGGCTCGGGCGTGACCGGCGCCGAGTTCGCCAGTGCGTACCTCGCGATGGGGGTGGAGGTTACCCTGGTCTCCAGCCGCGACCGGGTGATGCCGCACGAGGACGCCGACGCCGCGTCGGCCATCGAGCGGGTGTTCCGCAACCGGGGCATGAACATCCTCAACAACTCCCGGGCCGACGCGGTGCGGCGTACCGCCGACGGCGTCGAGGTGGAGCTCTCCGACGGCCGCAAGGTCACCGGTTCGCACGCCCTCATCGCGGTCGGTTCGATCCCGAACACCGCTGACCTGGGCCTAGCCGAGTACGGCGTCGAGCTGGGCCGGGGCGGTTACGTCACCGTCGACCGGGTCTCCCGGACGAACGTGCCCGGTATCTACGCCGCCGGTGACTGCACCGGTGTGCTGCTGCTGGCGAGCGTCGCCGCCATGCAGGGTCGGATCGCCATGTGGCACGCCCTCGGCGAGGCTGTCCGCCCGCTACGGCTGCGGACGGTCGCCGCGAACGTCTTCACCGACCCGGAGTTGGCCACCGTGGGCGTCTCGCAGGACGAGGTGGACGCCGGCAAGGTGCCGGCCCGGCAGGTGATGCTGCCGCTGTCCGGCAACGCCCGGGCCAAGATGGACGACCTCGCCGACGGCTTCGTGAAGCTGTTCTGCCGGCCGGCGAGCGGTCAGGTGGTCGGCGGTGTGGTGGTGGCTCCGAAGGCCAGCGAGCTGATCCTGCCCATCACCATGGCGGTGGAGAACAACCTCACGGTCAACGAGCTGGCCCAGACCATCACCATCTACCCGAGCCTCTCCGGCTCGATCACCGAGGCGGCCCGCCAGCTCATGCTGCACGAGCTGGAGTGACGACGGCGAGCGCTCAGCCCCAGAAGCACTCCAGGTGGCCGTTTAGAACGACGGCGTCGGCCTCGGTGCGGAACGCGGTGGCGTCGGTGCTCAGGCCGGCGTCGACGCGTTCCGCGTAGATACCGCCACACCGGCGGCGCGGCGTTCTGGCGGTCGTACGGGTCGACGAACCGTGACTCGAGCAGCTGCGCCAACCCGCCGGCGTCCAGTTCGTCGAAGGACGCGATGCCGCCCAGGTAGGTCGTCGGATCGACGCCGACCAGCTGGTCCAACGACACTCAGTCGACTGGGATGTCGACGGCGGCGGCGCGGGCCTGACGGGCGCTGAACACTGTCATCGCCCATCCCGCCGCGGCGAAGCCGGCCGCCGCGGCGACGGCGATGATGGCCAGCCGCCAGGCCGACTCGGTGAGCGCGGTGCCGCCCAGGTGCCCGATCAGCGCGCCGTAGGTGGCCCAGCCCAGCGCGGCGATCGTCTCGTAGAGCGCGAACAGTCGGTACGGGTAGCGGCTGCGGCCGGCCGAGAAGCAGGCTGCCATCCGTCCACCGGGCACGAACCGGCAGAGCAGGATGACCAGCGGGCCGGGTTGTCGGAGTCCCTGGGTCACCCGGCTGGCGACGCGGCGGGCGCGGCTGGGCTCGGCGTGCCGGGGTGCCCGCCGGTCGGGGGCGACGCGGCCGAGCAGGTAGCAGGCGAGGTCACCGGCGAACACGCCGAGCGCGCCGACGGCGATGGTGACCGGCAGGCTGAGGCCGCCGTACACGGTCAGCGCACCACTGGTGATCATGACGATCTGGGTGGGGATGACGGGTACGAAGGCGTCGACGATGAGGAGCCCGAGCAGCACCAGGTACGCCCACGTCGGCGATGCGACGTCAGTCAGTAGTTCAGGCACGCCTGCCACCTCGCCGGATGCGGCCGATTGGGTGTCTTGAGCCTGACGGCGTGGCCGGCGTCACCGTGGACAGCCCCGTGGCGTCGTGACCGTCGACACCACAGGGCCACCCCGTTCCAACGAGGCAGGCACCCGCTGGTGACGGGCCCAACCCGGCCCGAGGCGGTCGCCGGATCGGCGTCCGTCGGCGTACCGTGGTCGGCGCGGCCCAGCACGTCGGGTCCCCCGTTCCTGACGACGCGGGCCGCCCAGGGCCGCCGGCGGGTCCCGCGCCGGCGGCCCGCCTTCCTGCCCACCGCCGCAAATCCGGGTGCGTCCACGACCGCCCGACGGGTAGCGTCGCCGCATGCGCAGCGCGGTAGTGATGACGACGACGCCGGGTGTCCCCGGCGTGCCGCTCTGACGTAACCACCGTCGACCAGGCCCCGGGGCGATCCGCCCCCGAGGGCCGTTCGGCGTTCGGTGTCCAGGTCGCCTCCGGGTCGTACCCGATCCAGGAGCCCGACATGATCGACCACCGTAGGCTCGGCCGCGAGCTGGACCTCTTCGTCTCCGATCCGTTGGCCGGCGCCGGCCTGCCCATCTGGCTGCCGGCCGGCGCCGCCGCCCGGCACGCCGTCGAGGAGTACGTCCGGGAGTTGCCGCTGCGGATCGCGGAGTTGGGCGGGATGTACCGCTCGGAGCGCTCGGGGGTGCTCGGCGGACTGTCCCGGGTACGCGCCATCTCCCTCAACGACGCGCATACCTTCTGCGCCCCCGAGCAGGTCGGCACGGAGGTCGCCGAGATCCTCGGGCTGATCCGCGCCGCGCACGCCGCGCTGGGCGTACGACCGGCGGGGTTCCGGCTGTCGCTGCGTGGGTCGGGCGACAAATACGTCGGCGACGACGCGCAGTGGACCCGCGCCGAGGATCTGCTCCGCGGCGCGCTGGCCGGGGTGGAGTACGCCGAGGCCCCGGGAGAGGCCGCCTTCTACGGCCCGAAGATCGACATTCAGATCGTGGACGCGGCTGGCCGTGAGTCGACCATCTCCACCATTCAGGTGGACTTCGACAAGCCGGAGCGGTTCGACCTGTCGTACACCGACTCGGACGGCAGCCGGCGTCGGCCGGTGATGCTGCACCGCAGCCTGGTCGGCAGCATGGAACGGCTGTTCGCGTACCTCATCGAGGCGCACGAGGGGGCGTTCCCGGCCTGGTACGCGCCCGTGCAGTTGGTGGTGCTGCCGGTGAGCGACGGCCAGGTCGACGCGGCTGCCGACCTGGCCCGGCGGGCCGTGGACGCCGGCCTGCGGGCCGAGGTCGACGCCGCCGGTTCGCTGGGTGCCCGGGTACGGGACGCGGCCCGACGCCGCATCCCGTACCTCGGGGTGCTCGGTGCCTCCGAGGCCGCCGACGGCGCGCTCGCCCTGCGACTGCGCGACGGTCGTGCCCTGGCCCCGATGCCCGCCGACGCCGCGCTCGCCCTGATCGGCGGGCAGGTCGCGGCCCGCGCGGCCGACCTGCTCCCGCCGGGCTGACCCGCCCGCCGATCCGGTTGCGTGCACGACCTGCCGGCCTCAGACCGACGCGGGCTGCGCGGCGGGGGCGGCCGGCTCCTCGTCCACCGCGGCGCCGGTGAACTGCGAGCGGTAGAGCCGGTGGTACGCGCCCTCGGCGGCGAGCAACTGCTCGTGGGTGCCCTGTTCGACGATGCGGCCCTCCTCCATCATCAGGATCAGGTCGGCGTCGCGGATGGTGGAGAGCCGGTGTGCGATGACGAAGCTCGTCCGGTCCGAGCGCAGCGCCGCCATCGCCCGCTGGAGCAGCACCTCGGTACGGGTGTCCACCGAGCTGGTGGCCTCGTCGAGGATGAGCAGGGACGGCTCCGCGAGGAACGCCCGGGCGATGGTGATGAGCTGCTTCTCGCCGGCGCTGACGTTGCTGCCCTCCTCGTCGATGACCGTGTCGTAGCCGTCGGGCAGGCTGCGCACGAACCGGTCCACGAAGGTGGCCCGGGCCGCGTCGACGATCTCCTCCTCGGTGGCGTCGGGGCGGCCGTAGGCGATGTTGTCGCGGATGGTGCCGCCGAACAGCCAGGTGTCCTGGAGCACCATGCCGATCCGTCCCCGCAGTTCGTCGCGGCGCATCGTGGTGATGTCCACACCGTCGAGCGTGATCCGGCCGGCGTCCAACTCGTAGAACCGCATGACCAGGTTGACCAGGGTGGTCTTGCCGGCGCCGGTCGGGCCGACGATCGCCACCGTGTGCCCCGGCTCGGCGACCAGTGACAGGTCGTCGATCAGGGGCTTGTCCGGCGCGTACCGGAAGGAGACGTGCTCGAACTCGACCCGGCCGTGCGGGTCGGCGACCCGGGCCGGCTGGGCCGGGTCGGGGCTCTGCTCGTCGGCGTCGAGCACCGCGAAGACCCGCTCGGCCGATGCCACCCCGGACTGGAGCAGGTTCGCCATCGACGCGAGCTGGGTGAGCGGCTGGGTGAACTGGCGGGAGTACTGGATGAACGCCTGCACGTCACCGAGGCTCATCGTCCCGGAGGCCACCCGCAGCCCGCCGACCACGGCGATGGCCACGTAGCTCAGGTTCCCGATGAACATCATCGATGGCATGATGATCCCGGAGATGAACTGCGCGCCGAAGCTGGCCCGGAACAGCTCCTCGTTCTTCGCGTGGAACGCGGCCTCCACCTCGCGCTGCCGGCCGAAGACCTTCACCAGCTCGTGCCCGGTGTACGCCTCCTCGATCTGGCCGTTCAACTCGCCGGTGTGCGTCCACTGGGCGATGAACTGCTTCTGGGATCGCTTGGCGATGCGCTGGGTGACCAGCACCGACAGCGGCACCGCGACGAGCGCCACCAGGGCCAGCAGCGGCGAGATCCAGAACATCACGGCCAGGACGCCGATCACGGTCAGCAGCGAGGTGAGTAGCTGACTGAGGGTCTGCTGGAGGCTGGTCGAGATGTTGTCGATGTCGTTGGTGACCCGGCTGAGCAGCTCACCGCGGGGCTGCCGGTCGAAGTAGGGCAGCGGCAGTCGGTTGAGCTTCTCCTCCACCTCGGCGCGCAGCCGCAGCACCGTGCGCTGGACCACCCCGTTGAGCAGCCAGCCCTGCCACCACGACAGCACGCTCGCCGCCAGGTAGAGCCCGAGCGCCAACAGCAGCACCCGGCCCAGCGCGTCGAAGTCGATGCCCACGCCGGGCACCACGTCCATCCGGGCCAGCATGTCGGCGAAGCTGTCGTTGCCGCTGGCCCGGGCCGCCGCGACGGCCTGGTCGGGGGTGGTTCCGGCGGGTAGTTGCCGGCCGATCACCCCGCTGAAGATCAGGTCGGTGGCGTGGCCGAGGATCTTCGGGCCGGCCACGCTGAAGCCGACGCTCACCAGCGCGAGCGTGATGATCGCGGTCAGGTGCAGCCGGTGTGGGCGCAGCCGGCCGAGCAGCCGGCGGGCCGACGGCCCGAAGTTCATCGACTTCTCGGCGGGCATCCCCGCGCTCATCCAGGGCGGCCCGCCGCCCGGCCGGCCCGCCGGCAGCCGCTTCGGCGTCCGTGTGTCGCCGCCGGGCTGTGGCGTCCCGTCGGTCGGCGTCGGTGTGTCGCCGCCGGGCTGTGGCGTCCCGTCGGTCGGCGTCGGTGTGTCGCCGGCCGGCTTCTGACTGGGTACGGCCGGGGTCCGTGGTTCGTCGCGCTCGCTCATGCCGCCACCTCCGCCGTCTGCTGGGAGGCCACGATCTCGGCGTACGTCGGGCAGGTCTCCAACAACTGGTCATGTCGTCCCACTCCGACGACCCCTCCGTTCTCGAGCACGATGATCTGGTCGGCGTCGACGATCGTGGACACCCGCTGCGCCACGATCACCACTGCCGCCTGCGCGGTGACCGGCCGCAGCGCCGCCCGCAGCCGTGCGTCGGTGCCGAGGTCGAGCGCGGAGAACGAGTCGTCGAACAGGTAGATCTCCGGCTGCCGGACCAGTGCCCGGGCGATGGCCAGGCGTTGCCGCTGTCCGCCGGAGACGGTGCTGCCGCCCTGGGCGATCGGCGCGTCCAGCCCGCCGGGCATCTGGGCGACGAAGTCGCGCGCCTGGGCGATCTCCAACGCCGCCCACAGTTCCTCGTCCGTGGCGTCCGGGTTGCCGTAGCGCAGGTTGCTGGCGACCGTGCCGGTGAACAGGTACGGCCGCTGCGGCACCAACCCGATGCGTCGCCACAGCTCGTCGGGTTCCAACTCGCGTACGTCCACCCCGTCGACCAGGACCGCGCCGTCGGTGACGTCGACCAGGCGGGGAATGAGCGACAGCAGTGTCGTCTTGCCGGCACCGGTGCTGCCGATGATCGCCGTCGTGGTGCCGGCGGTGGCCCGGAAGGAGATGTCGCGCAGCACCGGTTCGACCGCGCCCGGGTACTGGAAGCGCACCCGGCGCAGCTCCAGCTCGGCCCGGCTGGGCAGTTCGGTGACCGGCGCGGCGGCGGGGACCACCGAGGAGTCGGTGTCCAGCACCTCGACGATCCGCTCGGCGCAGACCGCCGCGCGGGGGACCATCATCAGCATGAAGGTGGCCATCATCACGGCCATCAGGATCTGCATCAGGTACGCCAGGAAGGCGGTGAGCGCACCGATCTGGATCGCGCCGGAGTCGACCCGCTGCGCGCCGAACCAGAGCACCGCCACGCTGGACACGTTCAGCACCAGCATGACCACCGGGAAGATCAACGCCAACAACCGTCCGGTACGCAGGGCGGTGGCGGTCAGATCGGCGTTGGCGACACCGAAGCGGTCCGTTTCGTACGGCTCGCGGACGAAGGCGCGGACCACCCGGATGCCGGTGATCTGCTCACGCAGGACCCGGTTGACCGTGTCGATCCGGGTCTGCATCAGCCGGAAGCCCGGCACCATCCGCCGGATGATCGCGCTCAGCGCGACGGCCAGCACCGGCACGCTGACCAGCATCAGCCAGGAGAGCCCGATGTCTTCGCGCAGCGCCATGAACACCCCACCGATGCTCATGATCGGCGCGGCGACCAGCATGGTGCAGCTCATCAGCACGAGCATCTGCACCTGTTGGACGTCGTTGGTGTTGCGGGTGATCAGCGACGGTGCGCCGAACCGGGCCACCTCACGGGCGGAGAAGCGGTTGACGTGCGAGAACAGCCGGGCGCGGACGTCCCGGCCGAAGCCCATCGCGACCCGCGCGCCGAGGTAGACGGCCGCGATCGAGCAGACGATCTGGATCAGGCTGACCAGCAGCATCCAGCCGCCGGTGTGCACGATGTAGCCGGTGTCGCCCCGGGCCACGCCCTTGTCGATGATGTCCGCGTTGAGGCTGGGCAGGTAGAGCGAGGCCATGGTGCCCACGAACTGGAGCAGCACCACCGCCAGCAGTGGTCTCTGGTACGGGCGCAGTTGACCGCGCAACAGTTGGATCAGCACGACGGTTCCTCCGCGTCGGTGGGTCGTCCGGTCATCTGCGGGTCGTGGCCGCTGCCGATGACTTCGAGTAGGAACTCCCGGATTACCTGGGCCTTCGCCGGGTCGGCATCGACCGAGGTGAGCGGGCGTCCGGTGTGCATGAGAGCGCCGAGGGCGGCCACCCGCTCTCGGCCGGCGGGGGTGATGGCGAGTCGGATGCTGCGCCGGTCGCTGTCGTCGCGCTGCCGCTCGACCAGACCGTCGCGTTCGAGGGTGTCGACGATGCCGGTCAGGGTGGCGGGGCGGACGAAGCCCTTCTCGGCGACCTGGCGGTGGGGCAGCTCGCCGTGCCGGGCGAGCGTCATCAGCGTGATCATGCCGGCCTGGGTGAGGCCGTGCTCCTCGGCGAGGTAGCGGTTCCACCGCTGCCCGACGAGGTGCCCGGCCACGACCAGTAGCCGGCCGAGCGGCACATCCTGGAGGGTGACGAGTTCCACGGAAGCACATTAGCTCCCTGATAGTCAGGAGCCAAACGAAATGGCCGCAGCCGTGGCGACGAACACGAGTTGCAGGACTGTGCGCTGCCCGAGCGGGGTGCGCCGCCTGGCTCCGTAGCCTCTCCCAGCGTCGATCATGGAATTGAGGTGGGCGGTTCACCCGTCGCTGCCCGTTCTGTGAGGCACCACAATTCCATGATCGACCCGATGGGGGTGGGGGGTTACCAGCTGGTGGGGAGGGGCATTCCTTCGGTGTAACCGGCGGCGCTTTGTACGCCTACGAGGGCCCGCTCGTGGAACTGCGTCAGGTTACGGGCACCGGCGTAGGTGAAGGCGCTGCGCACCCCGGCGATGATCTCGTCGATCAGGTCCTCGACGCCGGGCCGGTTCGGGTCCAGGTACATCCGGGCCGAGGAGATGCCCTCCTCGAACACCGCCTTGCGGGCCCGGTCGTACGGGCTGTCGTCGGCCGTACGCGCGCTGACCGCCCGCGCCGAGGCCATGCCGAAGCTCTCCTTGTACCGCCGCCCGTCCGGCTCCATGTAGAGGTCACCGGGGGACTCGTAGGTGCCGGCGAACCAGGAGCCGATCATCACGTTCGACGCGCCGGCCGCCAGCGCGAGCGCCACGTCGCGGGGGTGCCGCACCCCGCCGTCGGCCCAGACGTGCCGGCCCAGCTCCCGCGCCGCCGTCGAGCAGTCGAGGACGGCGGAGAACTGCGGCCGGCCCACGCCGGTCATCATCCGGGTGGTGCACATCGCGCCCGGACCGACACCGACCTTGATGATGTCCGCGCCGGCCTCGACCAGGTCGCGTACCCCCTCGGCGGTGACCACGTTGCCGGCCGCTACCGGTACGCCCGGGTCCAGCTTGCGGACCGCCCGCAACGCCGAGATCATCCGCTCCTGGTGGCCGTGCGCGGTGTCCACGACCAGCGTGTCCACCCCGGCCTCGAGCAGCGCGGCGGCCTTGCCGGTGACGTCCCCGTTGATCCCGACCGCCGCCGCGATGCGCAGCCGACCCCGATCGTCCACGGCCGGCGTGTAGAGGGTGGCGCGCAGCGCGCCCTGCCGGGTCAGCACCCCGATTAGCCGGCCGTCGGCGTCCACCACCGGGGCGAGTCGACGGCGGCCGGCGGAGAGCCTGTCGAAGCCGGTACGCGGGTCCGCGTCCGCCGGGACGGTGTGCAGCTCGGTCGACATCACGTGCCGCAGTTGGGCGAACCTGTCGACGCCCATGGTGTCCGCCTCGGTGACCACGCCCATCGGTCGTCCGGCCTCGTCGACCACGATCACCGCGCCGTGCGACCGCTTCGGCAGCAGGTGGATCGCGTCGCCGACGGTCTCGGTCGGGCCCAGGGTGATGGGCGTGTCGTAGACCAGGTGCCGCTGCTTGACCCAGGCGACGACGTTCGCCACGACCTCGATCGGGATGTCCTGCGGGATCACCGTGATCGCGCCCCGCCGGGCCACCGTCTCGGCCATCCGCCGTCCGGCGACCGCCGTCATGTTCGACACCACCAGCGGGATGGTGGTGCCCGTGCCGTCGCCGGTGGACAGGTCCACGTCGAGGCGGGAGCCGAGGTCGGAGCGGGCCGGCGCCATGAAGACGTCGGTATAGGTCAGGTCGTGCGCGGGGGCCGCGCCGGAAAGGAACCGCACCCGGCCATCATTCCTGCCCACGGCCGCCCCCGCCCGTCTCGGTGCGGCAAACCACCCTCACCGAGGCCGCCTACGCGGACAAACTGCCAGCAAGCACGCGTACGGGGGTGCTGCGGCTCAGGAGATCGTGCAGATGGGCGCGCCCGCGGTGATCACGGCACCGACCTCGGCGGCGAGTCCGCTGACCGTACCCGCCTTGTGGGCGTGCAGCGGCTGCTCCATCTTCATCGCCTCGAGCACCACCACCAGGTCGCCCTCGGCCACGGTGTCGCCGTCGGCGACCGCGATCTTGACGATGGTGCCCTGCATCGGGGAGGTGAGCGCGTCGCCGCCGACCGGTGCGCCCGCCTTGGCGCCGCCCCCGCGCCGGGTCGGCTTGCGGGAGGCGGGTGAGGCGGCGGTCGTACTCCCGCCGAAGCCGGCGGGGAGGCTGACCTCGATGCGCTTGCCGCCGACCTCGACCACGACGGTGTCGCGTTCGGCCGGCGCCTCGGCGGTGCCGGCGGCGGCGGCGAACGGCGGCACGGTGTTGTGGAACTCGGTCTCGATCCACCGGGTGTGCACGGTGAACGGCTCGGCGGTGAACGCCTCGTCCCGCACGACGAGCCGGTGGAACGGCAGCGCGGTCGCCATGCCGTCGACGACCATCTCGTCGAGGGCGCGGCGGGCGCGTTCCAGCGCCTCGGTCCGCGTCTCACCGACGATGATCACCTTGGCCAGCAGCGAGTCGAAGTTGCCGCCGATCACGTCACCGGCCGAGATGCCGGTGTCCACCCGGACGCCGGGCCCGGTGGGCAGGTGCAGCGTGGTGACGGTGCCCGGCGCGGGGAGGAAGTTGCGGCCCGGGTCCTCGCCGTTGATCCGGAATTCGATGGCGTGCCCGCGCGGCGTCGGGTCCTCAGTGATCCGCAGCTTCTCGCCGTCGGCGATCCGGAACTGCTCGCGGACCAGGTCGATGCCGGCGGTCTCCTCGGTGACCGGGTGCTCGACCTGGAGTCGCGTGTTGACCTCCAGGAAGGAGATCGTGCCGTCCTTGCCGACCAGGTACTCCACGGTGCCGGCGCCGTGGTAGCCGGCCTCGCGGCAGATCGCCTTGGCGCTGTCGTGCAGCTGTGCGCGTTGCGCGTCGGTGAGAAATGGCGCGGGGGCCTCCTCCACGAGCTTCTGGTGCCGGCGCTGCAACGAGCAGTCCCGGGTGCCCACCACGATCACGTTGCCGTGCTGGTCGGCGAGGACCTGCGCCTCGACGTGCCGGGGCTGGTCCAGGTAGCGCTCGACGAAGCACTCGCCCCGACCGAACGCCGCGACTGCCTCGCGGGTGGCCGACTCGAAGAGCTGGGGGATCTCCTCCATGGTGCGGGCGACCTTGAGGCCGCGACCGCCGCCACCGAAGGCGGCCTTGATGGCGACCGGCAGGCCGTGGTCGACGGCGAACGCCATCACCTCGTCCGGGCTGCCCACCGGGTCCGGGGTGCCGGGGACCAGCGGCGCGCCGGCGCGCTGGGCGATGTGCCGGGCGGTCACCTTGTCGCCCAGGTCGCGGATCGCCTGCGGGGTGGGGCCGATCCAGGTCAGCCCGGCGTCGATGACGGCCTGGGCGAAGTCGGCGTTCTCGCTGAGGAAGCCGTAGCCCGGGTGCACCGCGTCGGCGTCGGCCCGGGCGGCGATGTCGAGCAGCTTGTCGATGCGCAGGTACGTCTCGGTCGCGCTGTCTCCGCCGAGCGCGTACGCCTCGTCGGCGAGCGTGGCGTGCAGGGCGTCGCGGTCGGAGTCCGCGTACACGGCGACGCTGCCCAGGCCGGCGTCACGACAGGCGCGGATGACCCGGACGGCGATCTCGCCGCGGTTGGCGATGAGTACCTTGCGCACCTTCGTGGCTCCTCCCGGCAGGTTACTGACGGGGAGTGTATCGGCCACCCCAGGCGGCCCCTAACGATCGCTCAGTGTGGGATGGGGCACTGAGCTTAGTCAAACTTGGCTATTACGCTTGTCTGGTGTCTGCGACTCGGATGATGATCCTCGGGCTGGTGCGGTGGATGCAGCCCGTGCACGGCTACGACGTGCGCCGCGAGCTGCTGAGCTGGGGCGCCGACAAGTGGGCGAACGTGCAGCCCGGTTCGATCTACCACGCGCTGCGCAAACTCACCGAGGAAGGGCTGCTGCGGGCCGTCGCCACCGAGCAGGTCGGCGCCCGTCCGGCGCGCACCACCTACGAGGTGACGCCGGTGGGGGAGGACGAGTTCCAGACGCTCCTGCGCGGCTTCTGGTGGGGCCTGTCGGAGCCGCTCGATCCGTTCTCGGCGGCGTTCGGCTTCCTGCCGGCGCTGCCCCGCTCCGAGGCGGCGGCGGCCCTACGGAACCGGGCCAACCTGCTGCGCGCCAGTGTCGCCTCGATGCGGGCCTCGCTCGAGTCCGACTGGATCCGCAAGAGCAAGCCGGTGCACGTCGCGTGGCTGTTCGAGCTCTGGTCCGAGCGGGCGGAGGCGGAGCTGCGCTGGTGCGAGCGGATCGCGGAACGGATCGAGTCCGGCGTGTCGTACCTACCTGCTGAGCTGGAGAACGCCGCCGGATGGTCGAGTTTCCGGGACGGCGATTCGCCATCGGAATAATCAACGTTGACTAAAGAAGCTATATCGCGTTAGCCTGCTGTCGGCACAGCGGGGGAGTGCGCCGTCCGGCGTCGTCCCACTCGACGGCCGGCGCGGCCGGCCCGACCCACCGACCAGGAGCAGAAATGATCGAGACCAGGGGGCTGCGGAAGTCGTTCCGCTCCCGCGCGGGTCGAGAGACGAAGACGGTGGACGCCGTGCGCGGCGTCAACCTTCAGGTCGCCGAGGGCGAGATCTTCGGCTTCCTCGGCCCCAACGGCGCCGGCAAGACCACCACGCTGCGGATGCTCGCCACGCTGATCGAGCCCGACGGTGGCGAGGCCACCATCGCCGGCGCCGACCTGCGCAAGGACCCGGCGGAGGTCCGCCGCCGGATCGGGTACGTGCCGCAGGGCGGCAGCACCTGGGACGAGTCGACCGCCCGCGAGGAGCTGGTCCTGCACGCGCGGATGTACGGCATCGGCAAGGCCGACGCGCAGCAGCGCGCCGTCCGCGCGCTGGATGCCTTCCAGCTCACCGAGTACGCCGACCGCAAGTGCAAGACCTACTCCGGCGGCCAGCGTCGGCGGGTCGAGATCGCGCTCGGCATCATCCACGAGCCGAAGATCGTCTTCCTGGACGAGCCGACCACCGGCCTCGACCCGCAGAGCCGCGCCCACATGTGGGACGAGATCCGGCGGCTGCGCAACGACGGGATGACCGTCTTCATCACCACGCACTACCTGGACGAGGCCGACGCCCTCTGCGACCGCATCGCGATCATGGACAACGGCGAGGTCGTCGCCGAGGGCACGCCGGCCGAACTCAAGCGGGAGATCTCCGGGGACGTGGTGCTCGTCGGCCTCGACCTGGCCGCCACCCCGCAGGCCACGAAGGCGCTCGACGGCGAGCCGTACGTCAACAAGCTGGAGACCGCCGACGAGGGCGGCCTGCGCCTCTACGTCGACGAGGGTGCCACCGCCATTCCCCAGGTGCTGCGCCGACTCGACCACGCCGGTCTGGAGCTGCGCTCGATCGAGTTGCACCGGCCCAGCCTGGACGACGTCTTCCTGACCAAGACCGGCCGCTCGCTGCGCGAGTCCTGACCCCGGAGAGACGACTCATGAAATTCGCCCGCGACACGTGGCTGATCTTCCAGCGGCAGATCCAGCTCCTGCTGCGCAACCCGGTCTGGGTCTTCGTCGGCGTGTTCCAGCCGGTGATGTACCTGCTGCTCTTCGCCCCACTGCTCAAGCCGGCCCTGAACGCGCCCACCCAGGCCGCCGCCTACAAGATCTTCGTACCCGGCCTGCTGGTGCTGCTGGCCATCTTCGGCGGCCTGTTCCAGGGCTTCGGCCTGATCGCCGAACTGCGCGCCGGCGTCATCGAACGCTCCCGGGTCACCCCGATCAGCCGGCTCGCCCTGCTGCTCGGCCGCTCGCTGCGCGACGTGGTCTCGCTCATCGTGCAGGCCGTCATCATCACCCTGCTGGCGCTCCTGTTCGACCTGCGGGTGTACATCGGTGACCTGCTGCTGGCGTACCTGATGCTCGCCCTCATCGCGCTCATGACCTCGGCCGTCTCCTACGGCGTCGCACTCAAGGTCAAGAGCGAGGACGCGCTCGCCCCACTGATGAATACCGTGGCGCAGCCGGTGCTGCTGCTCTCCGGCATCCTGCTGCCGCTGACCTTCGCACCCGGCTGGTTGCAGGGCATCGCCGAGTGGAACCCGTTCTCCTGGGCGGTCGACGGCACCCGGGCGCTGTTCGCCGGCGACCTGGGCAGCGACAAGGTGTGGCAGGGCCTGACCATCACCGCGGTCCTCGCCGCGCTGGGCGTCTTCTGGGCCGCCCGCCAGTTCGCCCGCAGCGTCCGCTGACGTAGTCGACCATCGGGGTGCCCTGTCCCGGGGCACCCCGATCGTCGTCTGTACGGCGGCAGTCAGCGCACCCGGGCGAGGGTGAGGCCGTCGGCGATGGGCAGCATCACCGGGTCGACCCGTACATCGGCCAGCACCTCGTCGTTGAAGGCGGCGATGGCCCGGTCGTTGACGTCCCGCGGGGCGATCACCCGCCCGCCGCGCAAAACGTTGTCGACGGCGATCACCCCGCCCGGCCGCATCCGCGGCACAAGCTCGGCCCAGTAGACCGGGTACCCGGTCTTGTCGGCGTCGATGAACGCGAAGTCCAGGTGGCGCTCCTGCGGCAATTCCCGCAGCGTGTCGCCGGCCGGGCCGATGCGCAGGTCGATACGGTCCTGCACACCGGCGCGGGACCAGTAACGCCGGGCGATCCCGGTGTACTCCTCGGAGATGTCGAAGCAGGTGAGCCGCCCACCGTCAGGCAACCCTCGGGCGATAGCCAGCGCCGACAGGCCGGTGAACGTGCCGACCTCGACGGCCTGCCGTACGTCGAGCAGCCGGGTCAGGAACGTCAGGAACGCGGCCTGCTCCGGCGCCACCTGCATGCTGGCGTGCTCCGGCAGCACCGACCGGGTCTCCTCGGCCAGATCACGGATGATCTCGTCCGGTGGTGCGCCGTGCGCGACCAGGTACGCGTGCAACTCGTCGGTGAGCGGGATCGACTTGGTGGTCATGAAAGGACGTTACCGAGCGGCTCGACCGATTGGCCGCCCGGCGCGACCTTTGTCCACAGGTCCGTGATCTGTAGACCCAGTTCCGCCAGAAGCCGACGCAGCAACGGCATCGACAACCCGACCACGGTCCCCGGATCACCCTCGATCCGCTCCACGAACGCCCCGCCCAACCCGTCGATGGTGAATGCGCCCGCCACCGCCAACGGTTCACCCGTGGCGACGTACGCGGCGATCTCGTCGTCGCTGATGTCCGCGAAGTGGACGATCGTCGACGCGACCGCCTCCGCCCGCCGCCCGCTGACCAGGTCGATCAGGCAATGCCCGCTGTGCAGGACTCCGCTGCGCCCCCGCATCCGCAACCAGCGCCGGGTAGCGTCCGCCGAATCCGCCGGTTTGCCAAGAATCTTCCCGTCGAACGCGAGCACCGAGTCGCAGCCGATGATCAGAGTCCGCTGACCGGTCCCTGCGTCCGTGCTGGTACCTGCGCTGGTGCCGTCTGGCCCGGTTGCCGTGGCGGTAGGGCTCAGCCGGCTCAGCACTGCCTCTGCCTTGAGCCGGGCCAACTCCAGACACAGATCTTCGGCCCGGTCGGTCACCACCAGGGACTCGTCCACCCCGCTGACCAGCACGTCCGGTTCGATGCCGGCGGCCTGGAGCAATTTTCGACGAGCAGGGCTGGCCGAGGCGAGCACGAGGCGGAGCGGCAGAGTGTCAGACACCAGCCCGACGTTACCGGCCCACCGCCCACCACACCGGTCCGCCACACGCCCACTCTTGATCCAGACCATCGCCGATATTGCGCCATCAACCCACGCCGACACCCCACATCGCCGATATGGAGCCGATCGACCCGCCCGCCGCCGTGATCTACGCGTCTTCGTGCAACAGCGGGGTATCCGGTGGCGTGGGATGCCCCGACTTCAAGGAACCCGAGTCGATCAGGGGACCTGGGCCCGACTACCGACTGATTCTGGGCGGAGGATCATCACCGCGCCGCCGCCGACGCGCCACGAGCGCCCACCCCACCCCGCCGGCGACGATCATTCCGAGGGTGGCAAGGCCGCGGGCGGTTGCGCCGTCATCCTCGTCCGGCCGAACATCGGCCGTCGTGGTCGGGCCACCCCCGGCGGGCGCGCTCACCGATTCAAACCCCAACGGGGGTACGTCTGCCGTCAGCGCCGCCACAAGATCGATCACGCCGTACCCGTACTCGTCGTCCCGGCCGGGCGGCCCCTTGTCAATGGCCGTGGCCGTGAGCCGATGGGCTACCTCCTGTGCCGGCAGGTAGGGATACTTCGACCTGATCAACGCCGCAGCCCCGGCCACAATCGCCGTGGCATCAGAGGTGCCAGTGCCCTTGCGGTACTTGCCGTTAATACTCGTGCTGTAAATGTCCACCGCCGGCGCGACGACGTCAACTTCGGGGCCAGTCACAGAGACGTCAGCATGGTTCCCATCTCGATCTATCCCTCCGACCGAGATGACTGCGTCCTCCGATGCTGGATAACCGATGGAAGTGTCTTCTGGCATGTTGCCGGCGGCTGCGACCAGAACGACATTTGCAGCAACTGCCGCTTCGATAGATCGCTGCAGAGGGATTCCGGCACCGCCGACCGAAGATATGCAGATCACGTCAGCCCCGTTGCGAACCGCATAATCAATGCCGGCTGCTAATGTGTCAGGTTCTCCTCGGCCATCGCTTGACGTATCGCGTATCGGCAGAATTTTGGCGTCTGGAGCTAGCCCCAATGCGCCGAGCGTGTCGCTTTGCCCGTGAGCGGCAATTAAACCGGCCATGCCGGTGCCGTGACTGTTCTGATCGTTCTGGCCGTTGCCGGTCCCTGAAATGAGATCGATCCCGTTTAACAAATTGTTGCGTAAATCGGGATGGGGCTGAACTCCTGTATCTGGAACTGCGACGATAACGCCCGCCCCCCGCGTAATCCGTTGAGCATCGAGAGCTTTAAGGTATTTGAGATGCCACTGGTCTCCACGGATCCGTTCAGCCCAGCTCGGCTCGAGACTCGCCTGACCGCTCATCCCGTGAATGAATGATCCCGTAGGGGCGATTAATGAAAGAACGGTGGCCAAGGCTGTAAAGGTTCGCCGGATGACGGAGTTCACCGATCAAGCCCGATGGCCGGACCTGGGTCAGATGGTCCAGGCTCATCTGGAGAGCGAACGATAGGGCTCACACCCTGTTCGGTCTCCCACGGATTGTCGGGATCCCAAGCATGCCCATCCTTGCCGTGTTCTTCTATGGCTAAATGACCTAGGGAAGGATGCGCGCCGGTATTGCCGCCGAAGCCAGGGGCGCCGCCGATGGGCGTAAGTCCCTGCCCTCCGGCTACACCACGACCGCTGCCCGGTCGGGAGCCGGCACCGCCGGTCGGCGTGGTGCCAGCGCCGCCACCGCCGATTACGCCGCCGATTGGATTGACCTTTCGCATTGAGTTGGCGCCAGAGGGAGGTGGATTGACTCCTGGGCTAGGTGCGCCGCCAATTAGGCCGTTGGTTGGCGTAGACCGCATTTGCGGAGGCATTGCAGGGTGTGAAACGTTGTTGGTGGCTCCTCTAGTGGGCCGGCCAATACCGTTCAGTTTCTCTTGCGATGGCAACTGTGGTTGAGCGAATGAGGTGAGTGGTATGTGAGTTGTCCCGGAACCCGCCGTCGGGATGCTCGGTGCAGATCCTTGCAATCCCGTAATCGTCGGGTTTGGCGGCGTAACAGCGCTAGCGCTGCCGAGCACTGGTCCGACGCCGGCCGGTGTCTGTATGGGATTCGACCTGTTTCCCGGATTTATTGAGGGCTGGCGAGCGGTCGCATCTTGGCCAAAGGGCACTGGAATGATCGGCGGAATCATTGGTCCGGTGCTGAAATCGTAGGCGTCTTTGCTTGAGGGGTCTCGCCTCAACCTGGGTGGTGGGGCTGGGGGTTTTTGGAGGGTGGCTTGGGCTTGTTGGAGCTCGCCACTGAGGTTGAACATCATGGCGCGTGCCTGCACGTTCAGCCGTTCCAGGTCGCCATCCGTCACCGGCGCATTGACGGCCCGATTGCCCATGATTGCCTTCGGGTCGGCGGCGGTCGCCTCGTACGCCTGCTTCTGTTTGAGCTTGACCGCGTACTCCTCGTGGAGCTTGCGAAGCTCGGCGCGGGTGGTGCCGATGGCCTGGGTGGCGGCGGACAGCGCGGTGTAGTTGGCGGCGGCGGCGTCGTGGGTGTGGCGCACCTTGGCGATCAGGTCGTCGAGTTGGGCGAGGTACGTGCCGGAGGCGGCACTGGTCTCGGGGGGCCACGCTTCGGCGAGCCCTCGGCGGTATTCCTGGAGTCGGCCGAGGTGGATCTGGGCCAGGTCGCAGACCTTGCGCCAGCCGGCGACCTGTTTCCAGTGGTTGGTGGTGTCGTGGTCCTGGAGGCAGGTCCACATGCTGTTGAGGTCCATCAGGTGCCAGTCGGTCTGGCCGGAGGTGCGGCCGCCACCACGCTCAATCACGGCAGGACCACCGGCCTCTCGCTGTCGGGGCCGGTGGGGTCGCTCAATGTCGGGGTCCGGCCGCTGGGCAGGACAGTCCCCGGGTCGGCGAGGGCCCGCTGGACGTCCACGGCTCGGGCGGCGGAGAAGGCGTCGCTGTCGGCGTACTGGGTGGCGACCCGGTCGGCGACGGCGGCCAGGTGACCGGTGGCACCGCGGACGGCGTACACCATGTCGGTCGTGGCCTGCTGGGTCTCGTGATGGGCGTGCAGGAAGGTGACCAGCTCGATGAACGCGTCGCAGGGGTTGGGCACCTTGGCGGACATGTCGTCGGCGATGTACGACAGGTGGGGCGCGTAGTTGCTCTCGACCTCGGCGGCGAGCCGGTCGGCGAACTCGCGGAGTTGACGGATGTCGGCCTCGATGCCGCCGTAGCTGTGCAGCCAGGGCGTCGGCTGGTCCTCTTCCGGGATCATCGGTCCTCCCTGCCTGTCACTGCACCATCTCCCTGAGTGAGGTTAACGGCTGCACTGCGATCCTGGCAGCCCCGCAAGGGAGCGAGCCGTGGTCAGCGAGGGAGACCGGAGGTGCGCCAGGTGTCGGGGCGCGCCGGCCGGCCGCTGCGCGTCCACGCGGACGCGGTGGCCGGTGCGGCCGCCGCGGTCGGACGGGACCGCACGATGACCGCCCCCACCAGGGCGGCCAGTTCGTCGGCGGTGGGCACGCCGCGCACGACCCGGAACAGCGGCTCTTCGGCAGACATGCCGCCAGGGTACGCGGCCAGAAGTCACGTCAGACGCACAGTGGCGTGCCGGCGGTGTGACGGTCGGCGGGTCCGGGTACCGTCTCACCGATGTCGAACGCGCTTCCCCAACTCGTCGCTGACCGATACCGGCTTCTGTCGCCGCTCGGCCAGGGCGGCATGGGTCGGGTGTGGAAGGCGCGCGACGAGGTGCTGCACCGGGACGTCGCCATCAAGGAGTTGGTGCCGCCGCCCGGCCTCACCGACGAGGAACGCCGCGAGATGCGGGAACGTTCGCTGCGCGAGGCGCGGGCCATCGCCCGGCTCAACCACGTCAACGTGGTACGCATCTTCGACGTTCTGCGGACCGACGGCGACCCGTGGATCGTCATGGAGTACGTGGCGTCGAGGTCGTTGCAGGACACCCTCGCCGAGGACGGGCCCGTGTCGGTCGCCCGCACGATCGAGATCGGTCTGGGCGTGCTCGGCGCGCTGAACGCGGCGCACAAGGCGGGCGTCATGCACCGCGACGTCAAGCCGGGCAACGTGCTGCTGGGCGAGGACGGCCGGGTCGTGTTGACCGATTTCGGTCTCGCCACGATCCCCGGTGACCCGAACGTCACCCGTACCGGCATGGTGCTCGGTTCGCCCGCGTACATCTCGCCGGAGCGGGCCCGGGAGGGCACCGCCGGGCCGGAGGCCGACCTGTGGTCGCTGGGCGCGACGCTGTACGCGGCGGTGGAGGGCAAGTCGCCGTACGCACGGCCGTCCGCGATCGCCACGCTGGCCGCGTTGGCCACCGAGCCGATGCCGCCGCCGAAGAACGCCGGCCCGCTCAAGGCGGTCCTCACCGGGCTGCTGCAGAAGGACCCGAAGGAGCGCATCACCGCCGAGGCGGCGGAACGGCTGCTGCGCCGCGCCGGTGGCAAGCGGACGCGGGGGATCTCCCTGCTCGACGGCGTACGCCGGCCGGGGCCGAACGGCCCGCGTGAACCGCGCCCACCGCTCGTACCGGCACCGCGTCCGGCCGAGGAGGTCACCGACCGCCCGGTGTCGCCGCCTGCTGCGCGTACCCCTGATCCGGTCGCCGCCGCCGCGGCCGGGCCGGCGGTGGCCGACGCGACGCCGACGGAGGTCATGCCGGGCCGTGCGGACGCCGAGCCGACGGCCACGGTACCGGCCGAGCCGACCGCGACGATCGACCGCCCGGCCACGCCGGAGGCCGACCCGACCGCCGTGGTGTCCGCCGGGGGCGATAGCGGCGGCGACGGTACGACGGACGCCGACGACGAGCCGACGGCCGTCGACGGCCCCCCGGTGGCGCCGGAGCAGCGCAAACCCTCGACGCCCACGTCGGTGATGCCCCCGGTGAGTCCTGCGGGGCGCGCGGCGGTCCCGCAGTTCGACGGTACGAAGCCGAACAACACCCGCCGGAACGTGCTGATCGGTGCGCTGGTGGCCCTGCTGCTGGTCGGTCTCGTGGTGATCGTGCCGATGCTGACCAAGGACGACGACACGACCCCGCAGGCCGACCCGACGACCGCCGCCGCCACGTCCGTGGCGCCGACGACCGCTCCGGCGGCGCCCCCGCCGACCAGTGGCGCTCCAAGCCCGACCCCGTCGGCCACGCAGTCCGTGGACCCCAACGCGCTGCCGCCGGGCTGGAAGCTGCACAAGGACCCGGCCGGCTTCACGCTGCCGATCCCCGACGGGTGGGTCCGCAGCCAGGTCGACAGCAACACGGTCGTCTTCAACCAGTCCAACGGGCCGGGGAAGCTGCTCGTGCAGTGGACCAGCACCCCGAAGAAGGATGCGGTCGCGGACTGGCAGGAGCAGGAGCCGAACCGTAAGGACTTTGTCAATAACTACAAGCTCCTCAGCATCAAGCCGTGCGACTTCTGGAAGACCTGTGGCGACTGGGAGTGGCTGGAGACCCGTGACGGGCAGCGGATCCACGTCCGTAACCGAGGGTTCGTGACGGCCAGCAACCGCGGGTACGCCCTGCGGTGGGAGATCGCGGACAAGGACTGGCAGGCCAACCTGCCGAACTTCGACCGGATCGCCAAGGGCTTCGAGCCCGACCGCAAGGACTGAAACTCATTCGCATGACTTTCCGTTGTCGTGGGTAAATGACCTTCGACGACGGAAGGAGGTACGACATGGGTTACCGACGGAGGGACGGCCGGCCCCGGCTGGCACTGTGGATGCTCGTCGCCTTCGGCGACGCGGTCCTGCTGCTGGTCGCCGTGGGAATGCCGGCGCTCATCGCACTGCTCAGCGTCGTGACCATTGCCGTCGGCGGGGTCGGCGCGTGGCGTCTGACCCGGCGTGGCGCACTGGTTCCCGAGGAGAACCAGGTGCCTGCCCTGAGCCGACGGCGGGCCTGACCGTAACCGGTGGTGTGGCGGCAGCCGGACCGATTGTCGACCGTGAGGTGACCGTCGATCCCGCTGCCGCCAACGGCCCGATCAGGTGTTGTTGGCCAGCGCGATGAGTCGGCTCCGGTCGCCGTTCCAGTAGTTGCGGTCCACGTTGCCGCTGATCCCGGAGACGGCGCCACTGCTGGTGTACTGCCAGAAGCTCCACACCGGTGCGCCGGCCGGCAGGGCGCCCGGCGTGCTCGACCAGCGGGCCAGCCAGAGCGGGTGGTTGGCCCACGGGCCGGTCCAGCTGCCGGTGCACTGGTTCCACCAGCTCGTGGTGGTGTAGATGACCGCGTACCGGCCGGTGCGCGACCGGTAGGTGTTCAGGAAGTCCTGCACCCAGTTACGCATCCCGGTGGTGCTGAGTCCGTAGCAGTAGCCGCCGCTGTACGGGTTCGCCTCGATGTCCAGCGCGGCCGGCAGGGTGCGGCTGTCCGCCGACCACGCGCCACCGTTGGACGCCAGGTAGGCGGCCTGGGTCGAGCCGGCGGAGATGTTCGGCCGGGCGAAGTGGTACGCCCCGCGGATCACGCCGGCGTTGTACGCGTTGACGTAGTTCGCGTTGAAGGCGGAGTCCTTGACGCTGGTGCCCTCGGTCGCCTTGATGAAGGCGAACTCGATGCCCGCGTTACGGACGCTCGTCCAGTTGATGGTGCCCTGGTAGTGGGACACGTCGATGCCGGCGGTGGTGGCCGCCGCTGCCGGGCCGGCGGTCGCGACCAGGGTCGCCGCCGCGGTGGCGAGGATGGTGAGGCCGGCCGCGAGCGCGCGGCGCAGCGATGATCGGGTACGGGCCATGAGTGCCTCCAGGAACGCCGGTCTATTGACGCCTATCTTTGGAGGTAAATGCCCTTGATCGCAAGAGCTGTCGAGAAAACTTTCACGACGGCTGTCGATGGTCTCCGATGACTGCGGTGGGAGCGGATCAGCGCAGCGCGGCCGGGTCGAGCTGCCAGCGGAACGGCTCCGCGATGCTCAACGTCTCGCCGGCCTTGGCGACCTGGTCTTCGACGTAGTGCTCGCCGTCGAGCCGGTACAGGCGCGGCGAGTGACCGTCACCGTCCTGCTCGACCAGCAGGTACCAGGGGATGCGCGCGATCGCGTAGAGCTGCATCTTGACCAGCCGGTCGGCCGCTGCGGTGCCCGGCGAGACGATTTCGCCAACGAGAGATACCCGGTTTGCGTCGAGAAAGATGCCGTCGCCGTCGATGTCGGTCACGACGAGATCCGGGATGACGATCCGGTCGATGCCAAGCCGGACGTTGATGGCCTCGTAGACCGAAAGCCCGTCGGGATCCGCCGCTGCCTCGATGCTGTTCGCCAGTAGACGCGACACCCGCTGGTGCCAACGGCTCGGGGCAGGGCTCACGATCAGGCTTCCGTCGAGCAGCTCGATTCGGTCCGGGGTCTCGCCCAGGGCGAAATAGTCGGCCTCGGTCCAGAGCCCGATGTGGTGTCCCAGGGGTTCCGCGCTCATCGGCCCTCACCTCCCGCTTCACTCGCCACCTGATCAGTCTCACAAGATACGAGCCGGTGCCTCGGCAGCGACCCGGAACGCCGCCGGTAGGCTCGCGCCCCATGATGTCGATCGACGGACTGGGCGACATGTGGGACACGCTGTTCGGCGCGCAGCCGGACCCACCCCCGCTGCTGGTGTTGGTCACCGCGGCTGTCGCGCTGCTGGTGGTGTCCACCCGGCTGCCGTGGCGGATCGCCCGCAACGCCATCACCATCGCCCACGAGGGCGGGCACGCGCTCGTCGCCCTGCTCACCGGCCGTAAGCTGCGCGGCATCCGGCTGCACTCGGACACGTCGGGTCTGACGCTCTCCGCCGGTCGACCCACCGGACCGGGCATGATCCTGACCCTGCTCGCCGGATACGTCGCCCCGCCGCTGGTCGGGTTGGCCGGCGCCTGGCTGCTCGGCGGCAACCGGATCACCCTGCTGCTCTGGGTCGCGGTGGTGCTGCTGCTCGCCATGCTGGTCATGATCCGTAACGCGTTCGGTGTGGTGTCGCTCCTGGTCACCGGAGCGGTGGTGTTCGCCGTCTCGTGGTACGCGACGCCGCAGGTGCAGGCCGCGTTCGCGTACACCGGGGTGTGGTTCCTGCTGCTCGGCGGGGTGCGGCCGGTGGTGGAGCTGCAACGCCTGCGCTCGCGTGGCCGGATGCCCGCCTCCGACGCCGACCAGCTCGCAGGGCTGACCCCGTTCCCGGCGTTCTTCTGGGTGGTCGTCTTCGCCCTGGTCAACCTGGTCGCCCTGGTAGCCGGCGCACTACTGCTAGCCAGCCCCATCCTCACCGACGCCGGCCTGGCCGTCTGACCCCAGCCCTCTCTTCCCCGTCGATCGTGGAGTTGTGGTGGGGCACGAAAGCCATGATTCTCCTGCATCCGGGCACCACGATTCCATGATCGACGGTTGAGTCGAGGGAGGGCACGGGAAGAATGGGCCCATGCGGTATGTGATCATCGGGGCGGGCGCGGTCGGCGGGACGATCGGCGTACGGCTGGCGCAGGCCGACCTGGACGTGACAATGGTGGCCCGCGGGGCGCACCTGGACGTGACAGTGGGGGCCCGCGGGGCGCACCTGGACGTGACAATGGGGGCCCGCGGGGCGCACCTGGACGTGATCCGGGAGCGCGGCCTGACGCTGCGCCAGCCTGACGGCGACGTGACCGCTCGGCTCGCCGCCCTCGCGGCCGCCGGCATCCCGCACACGTCCCCCGAGGAGGAGCGGGCCGAACGCGGCGACCTGGTGTAGCAGCGCCCGGTCGGTGGCGCTAACCGGTCCGGTGGGTCCACCTGGCAGAGCCTCGCCCGGGGTGCCGGCTCGATCGAGGTCGACCACCTCAACGGGGAGGTCGCGCTGCTCGGCCGGCTGCACGGCGTACCGACACCGTCGAAGTGGTCGCCGCTCTGCGTCGGCTGCCCGAGGAGCACCGCCGCCAACCCAGCCTGCTGACCCTGCTTGATCCGCACAACTTCAGCGATGTTGCCGCCTCACGGCACACCCGGGAGCAGCAATTTCCCCGAAGTTGCGCGGATCAAGCGCGATCAGGCCGGCGCGCGATCAGGCCAAAGCGCGGTCAGGCCGAAGCGCGGTCAGGCCGAAGCGCGGTCAGGCCGAAGCGCGGTCAGGCCGAAGCGCGGTCAGGCCAAAGCGCGGTCAGGCCGAAGCGCGATCGGGCCGGCGCGCGGTCAGGCCGGCGCGCGGACCGCGCTCTACAGCGGGATGTTGCCGTGCTTCTTGGGCGGCAGGGTCTCCCGCTTCGTGCGCAGGACGCGCAGCGCGCGGACGATCTGGGTGCGCGTCTCGTGCGGCGCGATCACCGAGTCGACGTACCCACGCTCGGCCGCCACGTACGGGTTGGCCAACGTGTCCTCGTACTCGGCGATCTTCTCGGCCCGGACCGCCGCCGGGTCCTCGGCGCCGGCCAGCTCCGAGCGGTAGAGGATGTTCACCGCGCCCTGCGCGCCCATCACGGCGATCTGCGCGGTCGGCCAGGCGAAGTTCAGGTCCGCGCCGAGGTGCTTGGAGCCCATCACGTCGTACGCCCCGCCGTACGCCTTCCGGGTGATCACGGTGACCTTCGGGACGGTCGCCTCGGCGTACGCGTAGATGAGCTTGGCGCCCCGGCGGATGATGCCGTCCCACTCCTGGCCGGTGCCGGGCAGGAAGCCGGGTACGTCCACGAAGGTCAGCACCGGGATGTTGAACGCGTCGCAGGTGCGCACGAACCGGGCGGCCTTCTCCGAGGCGGCGATGTCCAGGGTGCCGGCGAAGTGCATCGGCTGGTTGGCGACCACGCCGACCGGCCGACCCTCGACCCGGCCGTAGCCGACCACGATGTTCTGCGCGTAGAGCGGCTGGACCTCCAGGAACTCCCCATCGTCGAGGACGTGCTCGATGACCGTGTGGATGTCGTACGGCTGGTTGGCCGAGTCCGGGATGAGCGTGTCCAGCTCACGGTCCTCGTCGCTGATCTCCAGATCCGCCGGGGCCGCGAAGACGACCGGCTCGTCGAGGTTGTTCGACGGCAGGTACGACAGCAGTGCCTTGACGTAGTCGACCGCGTCGTCCTCGTCGCTGGCGAGGTAGTGGGCGTTGCCGCTGCGCGTGTTGTGCGTACGGGCCCCGCCCAGCTCCTCCATCCCGACGTCCTCGCCGGTGACCGTCTTGATCACGTCGGGGCCGGTGATGAACATGTGCGAGGTCTGGTCGACCATGACGGTGAAGTCGGTGACCGCCGGGGAGTAGACCGCGCCGCCGGCGCAGGGCCCCATCACCAGCGAGATCTGCGGGATGACCCCGGACGCCCGGACGTTGCGGAAGAAGATCTCCCCGTACAGGCCGAGCGACAACACGCCCTCCTGGATGCGGGCGCCGCCGGAGTCGTTGATGCCCACGACCGGGCAACCGATCTTCATGGCGAGGTCCATCACCTTGACGATCTTCTCGCCGAAGACCTCGCCGAGCGAGCCGCCGAAGACCGTGAAGTCCTGGGCGAAGACGCACACCTGCCGGCCGTCGACCGTGCCGTAGCCGGTCACCACGCCGTCGCCGTACGGACGGTTGCGCTCCAGGCCGAAGGCTGTGGACCGGTGCCGGGCCAGCTCGTCCAGCTCGACGAAGGAGCCCTCGTCGAGCAGCATCTCGATCCGCTCGCGGGCGGTCTTCTTGCCCCGCGCGTGCTGCTTCTCGACCGCACGCGCCGACCCGGCGTGCACCGCCTCGTCGACCCGGCGCTCCAGGTCCGCCAGCTTGCCGGCAGTGCTGTGGATGTTGGTCCCGGTCTCGGTAGTCACCCAGGGAATATAACGATGGTTCAGGTCGGAGCGGCTGTGCAGTACGCCTCAACGCCCGCGTCGGCCGCCGCCGTAGGCTGACGGAATGCCGGGTTCCCCGTACACCGATCTGGACCGACCGCCGCTGTCGGCGGCCCGGCTGCGGCGCGCGCTGGTCGCGCCGAACGGACCGTGGACCCGCCTGGAGCTGCACGCCGAGACCGGCTCCACCAACGCGGACGTGTCCGAGGCCGCCGTCGCGGGCGAGCCGGAGGGCCTGGTCGTGGTCGCGGAGCGGCAGACCGCCGGGCGCGGTCGGCGCGGCCGGGTCTGGCAGTCGCCGCCGCGCGCGGGCATCGCCACCAGCGTCCTACTGCGGCCCGGCGAGGCCGCGCCGGACCGCGACTGGGCGCCCGTTCCACCCACGGGGTACGGCTGGCTGCCCCTTCTCGCCGGCGTGGCGCTGGTCGAGGCGGTGGCCCGGCTGGCCGAGCTGGACGCCGCCCTGAAGTGGCCCAACGACCTGCTCATCGGCGACGCGAAGTGTGCCGGCGTGCTGGCCGAGGCGGTGCCGGGGCGCTCTCCGGCACAACCGCCCGCCATCGTCCTCGGCATCGGCCTCAACGTGACCCTGCGCGCCGACGAGCTGCCGGTGAACCCGACCGGGCTGCCGGCCACGTCGCTGCAACTGGCCGGGGCGGCGGCCACCGACCGTGACCCCCTGCTGCGGGCGCTGCTGCGGGCGCTCGCCGACTGGTACGACCGTTGGCGCACCGCCGGCGGGGACGCCGAGGCGAGTGGCCTGCGTGCCGCCTACCTGGCCTCCTGCGCGACGATCGGCCGTGAGGTACGCGTCCTGCTGCCCAACGGCGAGATCCGGACCGGCACCGCCACCGGCATAGACAACGACGGCCAACTCCTGGTCACCATCCCCACCGAAACCCGAGCCATAGCCGCCGGAGACGTCCTCCACCTGCGCTAGCCCCTCTTCGCGGCGATCTTGCTCTTTCTGTCGTGGCGTATCGGGCTCATGGCCGCGTATCGGCGACCGAAGTTGCAAGATCGCGGAAGCTGGGGTGGGGCCGCGTGGCGGATGTTGTGGGAGGGCTTTCGGGGTTTACCGTCGGCGCGTCAAAGAAAAGGCGTTGGAGGTTGTCGTGGCGTTCCCCGAAGACGTGCTCACGAAGGACGAGCACGTCGTGCTACACCTGCACCCGCACTGGAAGGCGCTGGTCCGGCCGATCCTGGTGCTGGTCGTCGCCATCGCCGCGGTGGTGGTCGGCGTGCTCCTGCTACCCGAGAGTTCCGGCGGTTCGATCGCGCTGGCCGTGATCGGCGCGATCGGCCTGGTCGCGGTGCTCTGGCTCGGTCTGTGGCCGTTCCTGGTCTGGCGTACCACCCATTACCTGTTCACCAACGAGCGCGTGCTGCTGCAGCAGGGTGTCTTCTCCCGGGACCGGCGGGACCTCCCGCTCACCCGGATCAACGACCACTCGATGAACCAGCACTTCTTCGAGCGGATGCTCGGCTGCGGCACCCTCACCATCGAGTCCGCCGGCGAGCGCGGCCAGTCGGTGCTCAAGGACGTACCGGGGGTCAGCCGGGTGCAGACCACCCTCTACGAACTGGTCGAGGCGCAGCACGACAAGCACTCGCTGGGCGACGGGGAGATGCGCGACATCCTCGCCGACATGCGCGAGGGCAAGCCGCTGCGCGACACCACGAGCTGATCCGATCGGCGCTGATCGCCCCGGCCCGCGCGTACGGCCGGGGCGCTCAGGCGTGCTGTTCGGCCTCGGCCGTCTGCTCGGCTGGTCGCGCCTGCACTGGGCCGGCGTGGGGCAGCCCGGCCTGCGCTGGGCCGGCGTGGGGCAGCCCGGCCTGCGCCGCTCCCGCCTCTGCCGGGTCGGTTGCGGGAGGCTCCGCTCCGGCCTGCTCGGCCGCTGGCGGCGTGGCAACCGTCGGCCCTGCCGAAGACGGTTCCGGCTCGGTGTCCATCTCGACCGGGCGCAGCGCGAACCAGCCGCGGAAGCGCGTGCGCAGCACCTCCTGCTCGGGCCGGTTGTCCGGGCCGAGGCGGAGCATGGTGCCGGTGAGGATGACGGTGCCGAGCCCTGGGCGGGCGGCCGACGGGCGGGCGCCGATCACGTCGACCCGGACGGCGAGACGGTCCCCGGCGCGTACCGGGGCGAGCCACCGCAACTCCTCCAGGCCGGGGGACGCGTCGGCCGCCGCGCGGGACAGCAGGTGGTCGACGTACGCCCGCATGAACAGGCTGACCGTGTAGAAGCCGCTGGCGATGACGCCACCGTGCCGGCTGGCCTCGGCCAGCTCCGGGTCGACGTGGTACCACTGCGGGTCGAAGCGCCGGGCGAACGCCCGCATCTCGTCGCCGTCCACGGTCACCGTCCCGAGGTCGACGGGGAGCCCCGGGACGAGGTCCTCGAAGAACAGCTCGGCGGGCGCCCCGGTGCCGGAGCGGAGGGCGGGTGGCGTCACCGGCGGGGTGCGCGACGAGTGCCGGCGTGCAGCTCCGCGGCGAGTTCCGCGTCCAGGTCGGCCGGAAGGCCGGCGGTCAACGGCCGCCCCTGGGCCGGAGCGGCGCCGGTCGGGCCGGGTGTCGGGCCGGGTGTCGGGTCGGGACGCTCGGCGGACTGCGCCTCTTTCAGCTCGGAGACCGATTCGGCAAGGTCGGCGACCGGGTCCATCCCGGCCATGGTGTCCCACTCGTCGCGCGGGATGTCGTGCCAGGTGGGCTCGGTCTTCGCGGCGTCCTCGGCCGGAGTGACGGGCTGGAAGACGAAGGTGCGGTACGACCAGAACCGGAACAGCGTGCCGAGCAGGACACCGGCGGTCTTGGCCACGTTCAGGGCCAGCAGACCGTGTACGCCCAGCCCGTACTTCGCCGCCGCGACGGCCCCCAGCTCGATGAGCAGCCCGATACCGTTGAACACGAAGAACAGGACGTATTCCCGACGCATCGCCGATTTCGGGCGATCCCGGTACGTCCAGTGACGATTCATCAGATACGACGTGATGGTGGCGACGAGGGTCGCGATCACGTTCGCCTTCAACTGACCGTTGACGAAAACGGTAAGTGCAAGGACATTGAACACCGCGTAATTGATGACGGTGTTCACGCCGCCGACGATGCCGAACTTGAGCGCCTCGTGGATGAACTTCTGCCAGCGCTCAGGCAGCAGACGGACAAGACGCATGCGAAACACCTTAGGTCAGTCGGTGAAGCCGGCGATCACCGGCCGGACGAGGTGGGCGGCAGGTCACGCCCCGTGGTCCCGCTTGTGCTCCACCCGCGGAACGAGCGGAGTTCCCGCTTCGACGAAGACGAACCGCCGGTAGGACCAGAATCGGAACAGTGTCCCGAGGCCGGTGCCCACCACGAAGCTGGCGATGTTGTCGGCCAACTGCGTCTGGAAGACGGCCGGCCAGATGCTGCCGAGCCCGTACCGGCTGATCGCGAGGCAGGCCACCGCGATCCCCAGGCCGACAGCGTTGAAGAAGAAGAACAGCGCGTACTCCCGGGCCGGGTTGCTGCGCTGGCGGTGCCGCCAGGTCCAGAAACGGTTGCCCAGGAAGGCGAAGGTCGCGGCGATCACGGTCGAGATCGTCTTGGCCGTCACCTGCTCGATGCCGCGCGCGGTCGCCAGGTAGTTGAAGAGCGCGAAGTCGATGAGGAAGGCGATCCCGCCCACGGTGGCGAACTTGCTCAACTCGCGTACGAGGTGACCGAAACGGTCGAGCAGTCCGCGGACCAGACCCGGTCGGGTCTGCCGGGGACCCGGTTGCTCCCCGGTCATCGTGGCGGCCACGGGGCGAGCCTACCGGCTGTCGAGGTGTCGGCGGGGGAGCAACGGCGACCGGACATCGTCGCCCACGCCGGCCCCTTTCACGCGGTGTGGGGCAGTTGAACGCAGCGTAACCAGTTGG
Source organism: Micromonospora sp. DT4 (assembly GCF_049841675.1). Taxonomy (NCBI): domain Bacteria; kingdom Bacillati; phylum Actinomycetota; class Actinomycetes; order Micromonosporales; family Micromonosporaceae; genus Micromonospora; species Micromonospora sp. DT4. The sequence continues at coordinate 55,697 of NZ_JBNCKT010000002.1, read as the reverse complement.
CATGACTGACGCGCCTCGGAACGGGAATCCGCCAACCGGTCGGCAGGGTGGGTTGACGGCCCAACCGCAACGCGCGTCGGCCGGGGTGCACAACAAGATTTGCGTGAAACTGCGCAGGAAAGCGGGTATCAGATCGTGATGCCGCAGCGTAGCCGTACCTTGTGCAGTTCTTCACAACCAGTCCCACTGACTCGGAAGGCTGCCCGGTTTACGCTGAGCCCAATCCCAGGTTTCCACGAAGGCGGCGCATCGCGTCGCTGAGACTCGTGCATCCCATAGAACGGTCAGCGTCGACCACAAGGAGATGTGTCATGGTTGCTCCGGCTGTCGTGCGGGGTATCGATCAGGCCCCGACGTCCCATCCGAAACTGCTTGCCTGGGTCCGTGAGGTCGCGGAACTGACCACCCCCGACCGGGTCGTGTGGGTGGACGGGTCCGACGAGGAGTGGCGTCGCCTCACCGACGAGCTGGTCGAGGCCGGCACTCTCATCCGCCTGAACCCGGAGAAGAAGCCGAACTCGTTCTACGCGCGCACCGACCCGTCCGACGTCGCCCGGGTCGAGGAACGCACCTTCATCTGCTCCGTCGACGAGGCGGACGCCGGCCCCACCAACAACTGGATGGCACCGGCCGAGATGAAGCGGACGATGACCGAGCTGTACCGCGGCTCGATGCGCGGACGCACCATGTATGTCATCCCGTTCGTGATGGGGCCGGTCGAGGCCGAGAGCCCCATGTTCGGTGTCGAGATCACCGACAGCCCCTACGTGGTGGCCTCGATGCGGATCATGACCCGGATGGGCGCGGCGATCCTCGAGGCGATGGGCGACGACGCGAACTTCGTGCACGCGCTGCACTCGATCGGCGCCCCGCTCGCCCCGGGCCAGCAGGACGTGCCGTGGCCCTGCAACGAGACCAAGTACATCTCGCACTTCCCGGAGACCCGCGAGATCTGGTCGTACGGCTCCGGTTACGGCGGCAACTCGCTGCTCGGCAAGAAGTGCTACTCGTTGCGTATCGCCAGCGTCATGGGTCGGGACGAGGGTTGGCTCGCCGAGCACATGCTCATCCTCAAGATCACTTCGCCGGAGGGCAAGGTCCACCACATCGCCGGCGCCTTCCCGTCCGCCTGCGGCAAGACCAACCTGGCCATGGTCGAGCCGACCATCCCGGGCTGGAAGGTCGAGACCATCGGCGACGACATCGCCTGGATGCGCTTCGGCCCGGACGGCCGGCTCTACGCGGTCAACCCGGAGTACGGCCTCTTCGGCGTGGCGCCCGGCACCGACTGGAAGACCAACGCCAACGCCATGCGCACGCTGGACCGGGGCAACTCGGTCTTCACCAACGTGGGCCTCACCGACGACGGCGACGTCTGGTGGGAGGGCATGGGCGAGCCCCCGGCGCACCTGATCGACTGGAAGGGCAACGACTGGACGCCGGAGAGCGACAGCCTCTCCTCCCACGCGAACAGCCGGTTCTGCACCCCGATCACGCAGTGCCCGATCCTCGCCGACGAGTACTTCGACCCGAACGGCGTGCCGATCGACGCGATCCTCTTCGGCGGCCGGCGCAAGGACACCATCCCGCTGGTGACCGAGGCCCGCGACTGGGTGCACGGGGTCTACATGGGCGCGACGCTCTCGTCGGAGACGACGGCCGCCGCGTCCGGCGCGGTCGGCGTGGTCCGCCGCGACCCGATGGCCATGCTGCCGTTCATCGGCTACCACGCGGGCGACTACTTCCGGCACTGGATCGAGATGGGCAAGGGCACCGACGGCGACGAGGCCAAGCTGCCGAAGATCTACTACGTCAACTGGTTCCGCAAGGACCCGGACGGCTCGTTCCTGTGGCCGGGCTTCGGGGAGAACTCCCGGGTGCTCAAGTGGGTCGTCGAGCGGATCGAGGGCACCGCGGACGCGGTCGAGACCCCGGTGGGCATGGTGCCGGCACAGGACGCGCTCGACGTCGAGGGGCTGGACATGACCCCGGAGGACGTCCGGATCGCGCTGAAGGTCGACCCGGACGAGTGGCGCAACGAGCTGCCGATGATCACCGAGTGGTTCGAGAAGTTCGGTGACAAGCTGCCCGGCGTGCTCTGGGCCGAGCTGGACGCGCTGCGTGCCCGACTGGACGCGGCGCAGCCCCAGCGCCAGGTGTGAACATCGCTCGTCGCGGGCAACAACGGATTCCATGAGGACGGCCGCCGGGACCGAGGTCCGGCGGCCGTCCGCCGTCCGGGCGCTCACCTTCCTGCTGGCGACGACGGCGGCGGCGACCGTCGTGGTCGAGCTGCTCAACTGGTGGTACGCCCCGGAGCAGGGCTTCGGCCTGGCGGTACGCACCGGCTGGGCCATGCTGCGCTCGTTCGGCTTTCTGCTGCTGATCGGGCACGTGCACCGGGGCCGGACAGTGGCCCGCCCGTTCGGGTTGATCCTCGCGGTCACCACGATCTTCGCCGTCGGCCGGCTCATCGTCCCTCGGCAGGGAGTGCCGCCGCTGCCAGGCCTGCTCGGCTTCGCCGTGCTCACCGCGCTCTGCGTGGCGGTGGTCTGGCTGCTCTACCGCTCGTCGGCGCTCGCCGGGCATCTCGTGCGGCATCGGTCCCGACTGGTCATCGACTCCGCTGGCATCTCGTGGCGGGAGACCCCGCCGCGTCGGCCACAGGCGAACGCGTGGTTGTTGACCAGCCGGGTGGCGGCGTTCACCTACAGCCCGCTGATGCTGGTGCCGGCGCTGGTGGCCGGAGGCGCCATCCTGGACGATCGGCTCTCCGCCGTACCGGCCGTGCTGTTCTGGTTCGGCGCCGGCATCGCGGCCAGCTACGCCGTGCTGTTCTGCACCGCCTTCCTGATGCGCGGCAAGGACTGGGCACGTGGCCTGCTGGTCGTCGTCACGCTGGGCGTCCTCGCCGTCGACCTGCCGCTGTGCTGGTGGTTGCTGGGCCTGGACGGCCTGATCCGCGACGGCGCCCCGCTGTTGGCGGCTGCCGCCCTGGCCCTTTACGGCCTGCGCCGAGCATCCCGCGCCCCCGACTCCGTGCCGACCTGACAGCGGCACGAACCCATACCCGACGGGTCGGCGGTCTCGAGGCCCGGACCCAGCACCGTGTGGTCCGACCCTGTAGAGCTGCCCCAGATATGGACCGCCCGTGCCCGTGCCCGTGCCCGTGCCCGTGCCCGTGCCCGTGCCCGTGCCCGTGCCCGTGCCCGTGCCCGTGCCCGTGCGGGCGCGACCCAGGGATCGGTGCCCCAGATACGGGGCAGGTCTACAGGTGCGTGAACAGACGTGCCGGCCGGTGCGCTCGGACGAGGACCGGGAGCCGTCAGCGCCGCGAGGTGCGGTCTGCGCGGGCGGGCAGGGGGCAGGATGGCGGGTGGCGTCGGTCACAACGATCGGCGCGGGCGGGCAGGTGGATCGACGGGGCGGTGCGGGAGCAGTCGCGTCGGCCGGAGGGAGGCGCGCGGTGAGCGACGAGTTCGACGTGGTGGTGGTGGGTGCGGGTCCGGCCGGAGCGGCCGCCGCGTTGACGGCCTGCCGGGCGGGTGCCAGCGTGTTGCTGCTGGACCGTGCCGACTTCCCTCGGGACAAGGCGTGCGGCGACGGGATCGCGGCGCACTCGGTGGACGTCCTCAGCGAGCTGGGCGTGACCGAGGCGGTGGCCGGGTACGCCCCGCTGCCCGCGCTGCGGATGGTCGCGCCGGGCGGCCAGGCGGTGGCTCGGGCGCTGCCCCGACCGGCGTACACCGTGCCTCGGGAGGTGTTCGACGCGCGGCTGGTGGCCGCCGCGGTGGCCGCGGGCGCGCACCTGCGCCGGCACAGCGTCCGTCGGGTCCAGCCGCGTGGTGACCGGGTAGTGCTCGACGGGGAACTGTCCGGCCGGGTGGTGGTGGGCGCGGACGGGGCCGGGTCGGTGGTGCGCCGGGCCCTCGGCCATCCGGTCAACCCCGACCGGCACCTCGCGCTGGCCATCCGTGGGTACGCCCCCGCCCTGCCCGGCCCACCCGAGCAGCTCATCGTCACCTCCAAGGCGCGCTGGCCGGCGTACGCCTGGTCGTTTCCCATCGGCGACGGTCGGGCGAACGTCGGGTACGGGGAGGTGTTGCGCGGTGAGCCGCTGAGCCGGACGTACCTGCTGGATCGGCTGGCCGCGCTGCTGCCCGGCACCGACCTGTCGACGGTGACCGCGTTGCGCGCCCACCACCTGCCGCTGTCCACGCACCGGCCGGCGCCGGGTCGGGACCGCACCCTGCTCGCCGGGGACGCCCTGTCGCTGATCAATCCGTTCACCGGGGAGGGCATCTTCTACGCGCTGCTCTCCGGTGCGCTGGCCGGGGCCGCGGCGGCCCGCGAGCCCGAGGCGGCGGCCCGCCGCTACACCGCGGGTCTGCGTCGTCGCCTCGGCACCCACCTTCGCCACAGCTCGGTGGCCGCCTGGTTGGCGCGGCGGCGGCGGGTGGTCGACGCGGCGGTGCGGGCCGCCCGTCGGGATGACCGGGTCTTCGACGATGTGGTCGAGTTGGGGCTCGGCGACGGGCGGCTCACCGCCCGTACGCTGGGCATGATCGGCATCGAACTGTCCGCCGGGGATCGCCCTCCGAAGGGGTGATCCGGCCCGAGGGTCGCTACGCTGCTAGGTGATGACGCTGCGGAACCTTATCTACTCCGTGTACGAGCGCCGGCTCACGGCGAAGCTCGCGGGCAAGCCGGTGCCCCGACACGTCGGAGTGATGTGCGACGGCAACCGCCGGTGGGCCCGGGAGATGGGCTACGTCGACCCGAACGACGGGCACCGGGTCGGCGCGGCGAAGATCAAGCACGTTCTCGGGTGGTGTGACCAGGCCGGTATCGGGCACGTCACCCTCTATCTGCTCGCCACCGACAACCTGCGCCGCCCGGCCAGCGAACTGGACCCGCTGCTGCAGATCATCGAGGACCTGGTGGTGGAGCTGTCGGAGGAGGGCAATCCCTGGCGGCTGCGCATCGTCGGCGCCCTGGACCTGCTGCCCGCCCAGACCGCTGCGGCGCTCAAGGGCGCCGAGGAGCGGACCCGGGACCGCAGCGGCGGCGCGGAGGTCAACATCGCCGTCGGGTACGGCGGCCGGCGGGAGATCACCGACGCCGTCCGTTCGCTGCTGCTCGAGCACGCCGCCTCCGGTGGCACCATCGAGGAGCTGGCCGAGGTGCTGGACGTCGAGCACATCGCCGAGCACCTGTACACCCGTGGCCAGCCCGACCCCGACCTGGTCATCCGCACGAGCGGGGAGCAGCGGCTGTCCGGGTTCATGCTGTGGCAGTCCGCGCACTCGGAGTTCTACTTCTGCGAGCTGAACTGGCCGGATTTCCGGCACATCGACTTCCTGCGCGCACTGCGGTCGTACGCCACCCGCCAGCGCCGCTACGGCGCCTAAGGCCTGTTCCATAAGAACTGGCCAGCCGCCCTCCTGAAACAAACCCTAGGGCAGCTGGCTCAGGGCCCGGGTCAGGAAGTCGCCCAGCGCGTCCGGGGACTCGATGGTCAGGTCGGCGGCGTCGGCCACCTCCTGGCCCGTCTCCGGGTTGGCGACGGCCACGCAGACGCCGAAGAAGTCCGGGTCCGCCTCGGCGTGGGCGCGCAACGCCGCGAACGCCTTGATGTCGGAGACGTCGTCGCCGAAGTACCACGCGCCGGTGGCGTCCTGGACCACCTCGCCGATCACCATGCCCTTGTCCCGGTCGACGGGTGGCTTGAGTTCCAGCACCATCCGACCGGCCTGGACCCGCAGCCCCAGCCGATCGGCCTGCGCCTGACCCCACTGCTGCACCGTCGCGCCGAGCTGTGGGGCCGTACGCCAGTGCAGCGCGACCGAGAGCCGCTTGAACTCGACGAGGGTGCCGGGTGGCAGCTCCTCCCGGGCCAGGTCGGACAGCTCGGACATGGTGGGCACCCACGGCAGGGCGGTGGGCTCCGTGACGGTCTCGCCACCGGAGTGGCTGTGCTCCAGGCCGTAGAGGCCGTAGAGGTCCACGCCGCTCAGGTCGCCGAGGCGGTCGCGGAGGAACTCGACGGGTCGCGCGGAGACGATCGCGATCCGCTGCACCACCGGGGCCAGCGCCTCGATCGCGGCGAGCGCGTTGGGCGCGGGTCGGACCGCTGTCGGGTCGTCGTCGACGGGCGCGAGTGTGCCGTCGAAGTCGAAGAACAGCACGGTCCCGGCGGCCCGGCCGGCAGTTGTCTGCCATGCCTGGTCGGCGTTCAACGGGGTCCTCGGCTGGTGGTTGCCCAGATTCAACGGCGGCACGCGCGTCAGCGTACCCCGGCGTTGGGGGCTCATTCCTGGCCGAGCGGACCCACTCGGCGGCGCTCGTCAGCGTTCGGCGGCTCCTCGTCCACGGCGGCCGAACGGCACCACCGCCGCCTCCTGGCCGTGGCTCAGCAGGTAGCCCTCCACGAAGCCGCTGTTGCGATCCCCGGTGTGGGTCTCTATCTCGGTGAGGCGTGCCACCAGGAACTCGGTGAGTGCGCTGATCCGGTCGTTGAGCCGCTCGTGCAGCTCAGCGACGACGGCCAGGATGACCGCCGTGCCGGCGCTGGTGAGCGCGAGAAGGTTGACGAGCAGCGGTAGCTGCCCACCGTTGACCGCGAGGGTCACCACGTTGCCGGTCGCCCACAGTGTCAACGACACCGTGGCGACCACGACTGCCCACCACTTCAGGGTCATGGACAGACCCCTCCTTCTGTCCCGCAGGGCTGGGTTCGGCCTTGTCCCGTCCCCCCGCCGATGACGAGCCCAAGCAGTACGAATAGGGACGCTAGCGTGCCCGATCCTGCCCCGGAGCGAAACGAATGAACCTGACCAGGCGTTCTTTCGCCATCTGAGGAACTACCCGGCCTGATTGCCTCTTTTTCGGACATCGACGGGCAGCGTTGGGCGGTATGCGAGGTACCTAATGGTTTCGCGGATGTGGAACTTCTCCGCGTCCGACACGTTCGGGTCGACCAGGCGGCGCAGTAGAGCCTCCACGTCCGGGTCCATTGGAGGGGCCGGCTGGCCGGCGCGTGGACCGCTCGCGGTGCGGTCCCAGCCGAGCGCGGCGAAGGCGGCGGCGGGATTCAGTCCCAGGCCCTCGCAGAAGGCGACCACGCGTTCGGCCTCGGGGTCGCTGGCCCAGTCGCCACGGACCCACCGGTTGATCGTCTGCCGTGAGACGCCGGTACGTCGTGACACCTCGGTGCCGCTCCAGGCGCGCGTCGCCCGCGCCTCCTCGAGAGCGCGCCGAACGAAGGTGGCGAAGGCGATTTTTCGCGCGTTGGCCGTCTCGGTCACCCCGTGACGGTACGACCAGGCGTCCATGGGTGTTTGCCCAGGCACGCTGCTGTCACGCGAACGTGACAGCACTCTCGGGTTTGCGGTAAACGATCCAGAACCGCTTTGGAGGGGTGTCACCCGGGCAGAATAGATGCCCGTCGTGGCGAATGTAAGCGGACGAAAAGCTGATACTGTCACGCTCATGGGACAATCTACGGTGTGTCACGTGCATGAGACGACTGGTGCTCACATGCGTCACGCCCCCGGCGCCGAGGGGGTGTGGTGACCGAGCTCGCCACCCGAGCCCAGGCCTTCGGGCTGATCGCCGAGGGAGTGGCCGCGGGGTTGAGTGCCCCGTGGCGCCTCTACCTCGCCCGAGGCTGCCGATACCTGTCGCTGAGCGTCGGCGACCGCACCGAGTGGAACGCCTGGCGTACCCACCTCGGCTGCCCCGAGCTGAGCGTCCGGGTCTACGACGCCGGCGGGGAGATCCGCCGGTCCTCGGTCGCCGAGGTCGTGCTGGACGGCTGCCGGATCAGCGTCGAGTTGGTCGAGGAGGTCAGCACCGACGACCTGGACCGGCTGCTGGTCGCGGACCCCACCGCCGATCCCACCACCGTCGAGCCGGAGGAGCGATGAGCAGGCGTCCGGGCCGGGTCGGGGCCGCCCGATGAGCCCGTTCCTCGTGGTCTTCCTCGTCCTGGTGCTCGGCGCCACCAGCTACGCCGCCGGTCGCCTGCACGGACAGCTCAGCTACCGCATCGGCTACCGCTTCGGCTACCGCCAGGGCTACTTCGACGGCGATCGGGGCGCCTGGAACCGCCGTCGGCGCGACGCCCAGGCGGCAATCGCCTCCGCGCTGTCGGTCTCCTCGCCCGCGTCCGTCCGCTCCGCCGGCACGGTGGTCCGCCCCGCCGCGGCCGCCCGCCCCGGCACCACCTACACCGGCTCGTCGTTCACCGCGCCGGCCGCCCCGATCACCGGGCGGTACCCGACCGGCACGCTCGTTCGACGGACCGGCTGAGCCGGCCGGCGGGCCGCCGCGAGCGTCCCGCCGACCGGCGCGCGGGAACGCGGTGCGTCGTCCGCGACGGACACGCACCGTCGGGGCCACGTCAGACCGGTGACGGTGGCCCCGCCGGCCGGGATGCGCGCAGGGGGCATGCATCCCGGCCGGCTCGCCGTGTCGCTCCCGTCGGCGCTGCCGCGCGACGACACCGCCGCGCGGTCGAGGCGTCCAACCAGGCGTTGCCGAGCAGTGGCGCGACGTCCACTCGCCGGCTCGTCCGTTCGGCGCTGTTCACATGGCCGTCTCCAGAGATCCACGATCGCCCCTAGCCGGGACGGTCCGCCGCCGCTAGCGTCTAGGCATGGCGCGGGGTTCTCCCGAGCCAGCCGGTCCGCCCGGATCTGCGACCTCGCGCACGGGGTTCCGCATCCGACCCCGTGTCCCCGGGCACCGGACGAGGCGGAACACGGGTGGCCGGGTGCCCATCCGTCGGAGCAGGCCTGTGACGATTCGCCGTACCACCGCCGGTGCCGACCAGACCCCGGCCGCGACTGCCACGACCCGCCACGCCACCCGGAGCCGCCGTAGGGCGGACGCCGCGCCGGCCGACCCCAAGGAGCCGCGACCAGCGGGCCAGGCGTTCGTACTGGACACCTCCGTGCTGCTGTCCGACCCCGCGGCGTTCCATCGGTTCGCCGAGCACGAGGTGGTGCTGCCGCTGGTGGTCATCACCGAGTTGGAGGGCAAGCGGCACCACCCGGAGCTGGGCTGGTTCGCCCGGCAGTCGCTGCGGATGCTGGACGAGCTGCGGATCGAGCACGGCCGGCTGGACACGCCGGTGCCCGCCAACGACGCCGGCGGCACGTTGCGGGTCGAGCTGAACCACACCGACGACGGCGTGCTGCCTCCCGGGTTCCGCACCGAGAGCAACGACGCCCGGATCCTCTCCGTGGCGCTCAACCTCGCCGCCGAGGGCCGGGAGGTCACGCTGGTCAGCAAGGACATGCCGCTGCGGGTCAAGGCCGCCTCGGTGGGTCTGCGCGCCGACGAGTACCGCCACGGCCAGGCCGGCGACCCCACCTGGACGGGCATGTCCGAGCTGGAGTTGGGTGAGGAGCAGATCTCCGCGTTGTACGCCGGCGAGACGCTCGACCTCGACGAGGCGGCGGGTCTGTCCTGCCACACCGGCCTGGTGCTGCACTCGTCGCGTGGTTCCGCGCTGGGCCGGGTGCTTCCGGACAAGTCGGTCCGGCTGGTCCGGGGCGACCGGGAGGCGTTCGGACTGCACGGCCGCTCGGCCGAGCAGCGGGTCGCCCTCGATCTGCTGCTCGACGAGTCGATCGGCATCGTCTCGCTGGGCGGCCGGGCCGGCACCGGCAAGTCGGCCCTGGCGCTCTGCGCCGGCCTGGAGGCGGTGATGGAGCGTCGCCGGCACAAGAAGGTCATCGTCTTCCGCCCGCTGTATGCCGTCGGCGGCCAGGAGTTGGGCTACCTGCCCGGGTCGGAGTCGGAGAAGATGTCGCCGTGGGCGCAGGCGGTCTTCGACACGCTCGGCGCCGTGGTGCACGAGAACGTGCTGGAGGAGGTCACCTCGCGGGGCATCCTCGAGGTGCTGCCGTTGACCCACATCCGGGGGCGCAGCCTGCACGACGCCTTCGTGATCGTGGACGAGGCCCAGTCGCTGGAGCGCGGGGTGCTGCTGACCGTGCTCTCCCGGATCGGGCAGGGGTCGCGGGTGGTGCTCACCCACGACGTGGCCCAGCGGGACAATCTGCGGGTCGGTCGGCACGACGGTGTGACCGCGGTGATCGAGGCGTTGAAGGGTCATCCTCTCTTCGCCCACGTCACGCTCAGCCGTTCGGAGCGGTCGCCGATCGCCGCGATGGTGACCGATCTCTTGGAGGACATCCCGCTGTGATGGGTGTTTCGTAGCTGTTCATCCCTATTTTTTGTGTGGCACGAATCACAAACAGCTCGGTCGGTTTCCCATGTGCCTCACTGTGCGCGATGGTGTCCCACGAGCGCCCACGCACCACAGGCATCGTCGGTGATTGTTCGTCCCAGGTCGGGGCGGCATCAGTGACGGTCGGTACGTCGGCGCGACCGGCTCACCGGTCGGGGCGCTCATGGCACGGCTGAGGGCTGACGTGGCCCGGTGCCGCGCCGTGTCCTTGCCCCCGACGAAGGGACTACTTCGTGAGTCGGCTGTGGAGCCGGTTGGGCGCCCGTACGGCCGCTGTCGCGTTGCTCTCCGTGGGCGTCGCCGGTGGCTTCTACCTGGGCGAAGACCGGGAAACTCAGCAGCAGGGCCTGACCGCGCAGGTCGGCGTTGAGGTCGACCGGGTCGACTTCGCCTACCAGCGCGAGCGTCAGGCCAGCCACCAGGTCGCGTTCGCCCGGCAGCGGGCCGCCGAGTACCAGGCCAAGCTGCGGGCGGCCCAGGCTGCCAAGGAGGCCGCCGAGCGGGCCCGTAGGGCCGAGGCCGCCGCGGCGTCGCGCAAGCGCGAGCGGGACGCCGCAGAGAAGGCCGCCAAGCCGTACGACGGGCCGATCCCGGCGTCCTGCGCGGAGTACAGCGGCAACCGCAAGATCGGCTGCGCGCTGATGCTCGAAAAGGGCTTCGGCATCGCCGAGTTCCCCTGCCTCGAGAAGCTCTGGACCAAGGAGAGCGGCTGGAACCACAAGGCCAGCAACTCCTCCTCCGGCGCGTACGGCATTCCGCAGTCGCTGCCGGGCAGCAAGATGGGCTCGGTCGCGGACGACTGGCAGACGAACCCGGCCACCCAGATCATCTGGGGGTTGGGCTACATCAAGGGCAAGTACAAGTCGCCCTGTGGCGCCTGGACCTACTTCCAGAACAACGGCCACTACTGACACGACGTCCGACGGCGGGGCGGGTGGACGACCACCCGCCCCGCCGTCGCGCGTACCCCGGTCGGGACGCGAGTGGCGGTCGGCCCCTTTTGCTGATAGCAGTTGGGGGGTGAGCCTGCACCCGCCAAGCGGCGACCCGTTCCGGTTCGGCACCGAGGCGTTCTACGCCGCGCTCGGCCGGGCCTTCGTGGCCATGTGCGCGGTGGTCCCGTTCCTCTTCCTCATCGAGGCTATCGACCAGGGGCTCGGGTTCGGCCTCGACGCCACCGCCGGCATCATCCCGCACCGCATCGACGGCCTCGACGGGGTCTTCTTCTCGCCGTTCCTGCACCACGGCTTCGACCACCTCTACAGCAACAGCATCCCGCTGATCCTGCTGGGCACCTTCGTGCTGGCCGCCGGCGCGCGCCGGTTCCTGTGGTCGACCCTGATCATCATCCTGGTCTCGGGGCTCGGGGTCTGGTTCACCGGCTCACCCAACTCGGTGGTCGTCGGCGCGAGTGGGGTGATCTTCGGTTACCTCGGCATCCTGCTCACCCGCGGCATCGTCGAGCGCAGTTGGTGGAACTTCGCCGTCTTCCTGCTCGTCGGCCTGCTGTACGGCTGGCAGCTCGTCGGCATCCTCCCCACCGACGAGCGGATCTCCTGGCAGGGACACCTGTTCGGGCTGCTCGGCGGCGTGGTGGCGGCGATCCTGTTCCGTCGTCGCCGGCCCACGGTGGACGGTCCGGACTACTACTCGGGGTCCACCCTCAGCCTGCCCTGACCTGCTCGTCGGCGCGCCTCTGGGACATGCTTGCCCGACCGCTGCGCCCCGCCTACCGTCGAGATCAGCACGCGTTGATCCGCGAGGGGAAAGCGACGGTAGCCATGCGCGAGGTCGATGTCGCCGTGATCGGGGCCGGTCCCGCCGGCCTCTTCGCCGCGTACTACGCGGGTTTCCGAGGCCTGTCCGTGGCGGTGATCGACGCGCTTCCGGAGCCGGGCGGGCAGGTCACCGCCATGTACCCGGAGAAGCTCATCCTCGACGTCGCCGGGTTCCCCGCCGTCAAGGGTCGCGACCTGGTCGCCAACCTGGTCGCCCAGGCGGCGCCCTTCGGTCCGCAGTACCTGCTCGGCACGAGGGCCGAGAAGCTGTCGTACGCCGATGACCGGCCGGTGCTCGGCCTGGCCGGCGGCGAGCAGCTCGGCTGCGGCGCGGTCGTGGTCACCGGCGGGCTCGGCAGCTTCAGCCCACGGCCGCTGCCCTGCGCCGGCGGCGCCCCCGGCGACGGCATCGTCTACTTCGTGACCGAGCCGGCCGAGCTGACCGACCGGGACGTGCTGATCGTCGGCGGCGGCGACTCGGCCTTCGACTGGGCACTCGCCCTGCAACCGCTGGCCCGCTCGGTGACCCTCGTGCACCGGCGGGAGAAGTTCCGGGCACATGCCTCCACGGTCGCCCGGGTGCTGTCCCTGCCGGTACGGGTGGTGGTCAACGCCGAGGTCACCCGCCTGATCGGGGACGCCACGGTGACCGGCGCCGAGGTGACCGTGCGCGGTGGCGCGGCCGAGACCCTGCCGGTGGACACGGTGGTCGCCGCCCTCGGCTTCACCGCCGACCTGGGCCCACTCGCCGAATGGGGGCTCCGGCTCGACCGCCGGCACATCGTGGTGGACAGCGCGATGGCGACGAACCTGCCGAGGGTCTTCGCGGCCGGCGACATCACCGAGTACCCGGGCAAGGTGCGCCTGATCGCCACCGGCTTCGGCGAGGCCGCGACGGCGGTCAACAACGCGGCGGTGGCCATCGACCCGAGCGCGCACCTGTTCCCCGGGCACTCCTCCGACGCGGGCTGACCCTCGATTCTGACCGACCTGCTCGCCCTTCCGGCGCTCGGCCTGGCGTGGTGGATCTGGACACGGGCCCGGAAGCGACCCGTACGTCACCGGACGGCGGTGCTGCTCCTCGTACCGTGGCTCGGCCCCGCGCCGGGCCGCTGGGTGGCCGACCCGACCCGCGAGGAGAACCGGCGCGACACGCCGCCCTACCCGCCGTACCAACCCCTGCCGCCACGGGCGCCGTACCACTGACGCCTGCACGCTGACAGGGTAGATCTTGGATACTTTCCGTTAGCTGCTTACGGAAAGTATCCAAGATCGCCAGCGATGGCGGGTGAGGCGGCCCGAGGTCGTGCCGCCAGGGCGGGATTGCCACTGAGCCGCTTCAGCGGCGGGCGGGTGGCGCCAGCGCGGCGATCAGCACGGCCACCATCGTCAGCGCGGCCCCGAGCAGGGTGTTCACGCCGGGGTGGGAGGCCGCCGTGGGCAGCAACAGGTCCAGCAGGACGGCCCCTACGATCTGGCCGGCGATGGTGGCCAGGCCGAGCAGCAGCACACCGGTGAAGCGCACGATCGCGGCGGCGATCGCGATGAACACGATGCCGATCGGACCGCCCAGGTACAGCCACGGCTCGCTCGGCAGGTGTCCGGTGGGCCAGCCACGTACGACGATGTCGATCGCGAACGCGACCAGCAGCGTGACCGTGCCCACGGCGAAGTTGACGAGCGTCGCGGTCAACGCGCTGTCGGCCGCTGCCCGGACCTGGCCGTTGACCGCCTGCTGCCAGGCGATACCCACCCCGGCCAGCAGGGGCAGCAGGGCCAGCGCCAGCCCTCCGGGGTCGCCGAGCCGGTCACCGACCGCCAGGACGACCGCGAGCACCGTGAGCACCGCGCCGGCCAGGCGCTGGCGGGTGACCGGCTGCCGACCGGTCGGGCCGATACCGGCGCGGTCGACCGCGAGGCTGCTGCCGGACTGACCGGCGACCACCGCCACGGTGAAGACCGCCACCCCCAGCGCACCGATGGTGAGCCCCTGCGTCGCCACCAGGAAAGCGCCGCACATCCCGCCCAGGCACTGCCAGGGGCGCAGGGTGCCGGCCGTGAGGGCACGCCGTACCGCGAGCAGCCCCCGCCGTCCGCCCGGGGTGGCCGGCACCAGCACCAGCAGCACCATCAGGCCCAGCCCGAACGAGACCACCGCGGCGGCGAAACCGTCGCCCAGGCGTACGCCCAGCTCGCCGTTGATCCGGGACTGCACCGCCACCGCGACCCCGGAGGCCGACGCCAGAGCGACACCGACGATCCGGCGGGTGGCTGGCAGGGTCGGCGGTGTCGCGGTGCCGGTGCCGCTCACTCCTGTTCGGCCAGGGGACGACCGTCGAAGTCGACCGCCGAGTAGAGCGCCAGCTTCTCCAACCGGTGGTACGAGTCGATGACCCGGATGGTGCCGCTCTTCGAGCGCATCACGATCGACTGGGTGTACGCGCCACCGGCCCGGTACCGCACCCCGCGCAGCAGGTCGCCGGAGGTGACCCCGGTCGCCACGAAGAAGCAGTTGTCCCCGGTGACCAGGTCGTCGGTGCCGAGTACCCGGTCCAGGTCGTGCCCGGCGGCGAGGGCCTTCTCCCGCTCCTCGGCGTCGCGCGGCCAGAGCTTGGCCTGCATCGCGCCGCCCATGCACTTGAGCGCGCAGGCCGAGATGATGCCCTCCGGTGTGCCGCCGATACCCATGAGCACGTCGACGTCCGACTCGCCGCGGGCCGCCGCGATCGAGCCGGCGATGTCGCCGTCGGAGATGAACCGGATGCCCGCCCCGGTCCGGCGGATCTGGGTGACCAGGTCGTCGTGGCGGCTGCGGTCCAGTACGCAGACCGTCACCTCGGAGACGTCGGTGCCCTTGATCTTGGCGATCCGGCGTAGGTTCTCGGCCACCCCGGCGTTGATGTCGATCACGTCCGCGTACGCCGGGCCGACGGCGAGCTTCTCCATGTAGAAGACCGCGCTGGGGTCGAACATCGCGCCGCGCTCGGAGACGGCGAGCACCGCGAGGGCGTTCGGCATGCCCTTGCTCATCAGGGTGGTGCCGTCGACCGGATCGACCGCGACGTCCACCTCCGGGCCGGTGCCGTCGCCGACGTGTTCGCCGTTGAAGAGCATCGGGGCGTTGTCCTTCTCGCCCTCGCCGATCACCACGATTCCACGCATCTGGATCGAGTTGATCAGCTTGCGCATGGCGTCGACGGCGGCTCCGTCGCCGCCCTCCTTGTCGCCCCGACCGACCCAGCGGCCGGCGGCCATCGCCGCGGCCTCGGTGACCCGGACCAGGTCGAGGGCCAGGTTACGGTCGAGATCCTGTGGGATCCGCGTCCTGGTGTTCGTCATGACGGCTGCTCCTCCTCGCGACGGTGCGGGGACGGCCGGCGGCGGAGCGGCACCGCTGCCGGCTTTGTCGCTGATCCTCACACGATGGCCGACCGAGCGGCGGTGCGGGGCGGTGATGGGCCGGATACCGCCGGTCGGGCTGCTGCGAAGATGGCAGGGTGGAACCCGCACAGCCTGCTGACCGCGTACCCGCCGACCGCACGCCGCCCGACGGACAGCCGCCGGCCGACCTCGTGGCCCCCGAGCCTGCCGCGACGGACCCGGCGACGAGGGCCGGCGAGCCGGCCCTCGTCGCCGGTGAGCCGGTGCCGGTCGCGCCGGACCCGTCGGTGCAGCCTTCGGTGGCCCGGCCGGTGCCGGGTGACCCGGTGCCGGGTGACGTCGCCGGTGGGCCTGACGACGTGACGGGAACCGGTGAACGGCCCGCGCCGCCGCCCCGGGTCGCGGCGACGACGACCAAGGCCGAGCGGTCGCCGAAGGACATGGCGATCTCGCTGCTGGTGCTGCTCATCCCGATCGCGCTGCTGCTGGCGTTCTACCGGGGTTTCCTCGGCGGCGACCAGGCCACCACCGTCGACCCGGCCCCGGCCATCGAGCAGGCGCGGTCCGCGAACACCTTCGCGGTGAGCGAGCCGCAGGGGCTCGGGTCTGGCTGGCGTACGGTCAGCGCCCGCTACCAGACCGTCGATGGCGGCGCGACCCTGCGGATCGGCTACCTCACGCCGGAGGGGCGGGGTGTCCAGCTCGTGCAGAGCAGTGTGCCGGCCGAGCGGCTGCTCCCGGCCGAGCTGACCGACCAGGGCCAGCCACAGGGCCAGACCGAGCTGGATGGCCGCACCTGGCAGCGGTACACGGCCCGCGGGAACCAGCAGGCGCTGGTCCTGCTCGAGCCGAGCCGTGCGGTGCTCGTGATCGGCGACGCACGGGACAATGAGCTGCGGGAACTCGCAGGCGCGCTGCGCTGACGAGTCCACCGTCGACAAGCCCCCACGCCGTGTGGCGCATCCGTTACGCTGCCTCGGCTCGGTTCGGTCCGCACGCTGCGGCCGGGCCATGTCCATCTCGGTGAAGTGAGAACTCAGTGAACATTCGACGGTGGAGCTTCGGCTTCCTCGCCGCCACCCTGCTCGTCCCCGGCCTGGCCGCGTGCAAGTCCGACGCGGCCGAGCCGGCCGCCGCACCCAGCCCGTCCGCCCCGGCCGTGCCGGCCGACCCGAAGGAGGCGCTGCTCGCCTCCACCAAGGAAATGGCCAAGGGCGACTTCACCTTCACCCTGACGGGCGCCGACCTGACCGGCAGTGGCCTGGTGCACAAGCCCAGCAACAGCGCGCAGTTGACCATGAAGCTGGGCGACGCCTCCCAGGACGTGTCGATGGAGATGGATTTTCTCTACATCGACTCGGAGAGCTGGGTGAAGATGGACATCGGTGGCGCCATGGCCGCCATGATCCCCGGCGCGGCGAAGAACAAGGGTAAGTACCAGCACCTCGACAAGACCAAGGTCAAGGACGTCAAGGACCTTCAGCTCGATCCGGAGACGCTCGACCCGCTCGACAGCGAGACCCTGGTCAAGGGCGTCACCGACGTGCGAAAGACGGGCGAGGGCACGTACGCTGGCAAGATCGACATCACCGCCTCCACCGAGTCGGTCGCCCTCGACGAGGACGTCGCCAAGGCGCTGGGGGCGCAGGCCAAGGCGCTGCCGTTCACGGCCAAGCTCGACCCGCAGGGCCGCCTCACCGAGCTGGTCATCTCGGTGCCGGCCGCCGGCGAGACCGCGGCGCACGACATCAAGATCGGGTATGCGGGCTACGGCACCGGCACCGGCGCGAAGAAGCCGTCGGCGGACAAGGTCGTCGAGGCCTCGGCTGAGACGTACGAGCTGTTCAAGTAGGCGGTACCGCGGACCGGGGTGGCCACGGGTCACCCCGGTCCTGCCTGTCCGCGGCCGGTTGTGCCGAGCAATCGGACACAAGGGGATTGTCCGACCCGTCGGCAGGGAACAAGGAGGGAGTGATCCGGGCGCGCCGCTCGGCCCGGATCGCGCGACGCGGCCGAAGGGCTGCCGCGTCGTCCGGTTTCCGGCGCCGACAAGGTCGTCGGGTGACCCCTTGGGAGACACGTATGACTGTTCGACGACTCGGCGCCGGCCTGGTAGCCGCCGCCCTGTTCACGCCCGCCCTGGCCGCCTGCGCCGGCGGTACGACCGGCACCGCCGGCTCGACCGCGTCCCCGACGGTGAGCGCGTCCGGCGCGCCGAGCCAGTCCGGCGGTGCGCCGGTGTCCGGTGACGCCAAGCAGGCCCTGCTCGACTCCACCAAGGAGATCAGCAACGGCAACTTCCGGTTCACCCTCTCCGGCGCCGGGTCCACGGCCGAGGGGCAGGTGCACCAGCCGAGTCAGAGCGCCGCTCTGAAGTTCGCCGTCGGCGGTCCCTCCTCCGACCTGGCCATGAAGCTCGACGTGATCCACGCCAAGCCGGGCAGCTGGGTGAAGCTGGAACTGACCGGCCCCACCGCCGACAGCCTGCCCGCCATCAAGCAGCTCAACCTCGGCAAGTACCAGCACCTCGACCAGGCCCGCATCAAGGGCAACAAGAACCTCGGCTTCGACTTCGACAAGGTCGACCCGGCCGGCAGCGCTGTGCTGACCCAGGGCATCACCGAGGTCCGCAGCACCGGCACCGGCACGTACGCCGGCACCATCGACGTCACCAAGGCCGCCGAGGCGGGCTCGCTGAACGCCGCCACGATCGCCGCGCTCGGCACCCAGGCGAAGACGGTCCCGTTCACCGCGAAGGTCGACCCGCAGGGCCGGCTGAGCGAGCTGGTGCTGCAACTCCCGGCCTCCGGGCAGACCACCGCCCAGGAGATCAAGATGACGTACTCCGACTACGGCTCCGCCACCCCGGCACAGAAGCCCCCGGCGGACCAGGTCGTCGAGGCGCCCGCCGAGCTGTACAGCCTGTTCAACTGACCCGCCGTACGTCGGTGGGGTGGCTCCGGTCGCCCCACCGACGGTGCCGGTCCCTTCATCTGCCCCGCACCCCGGTACGCACCAGACATGGTCGTTCGCGATGTCGCCGCCGCCCTGGGGCGGCGTCACCTTCGGTCCGCGGTCAGGCGGACGGGTCCTGGCGGGCGGCGTCGATCCGCGCACGGGCGCCGTCCAACCAGCGCTGGCAGATCACCGCCAGCGCCTCGCCGCGCTCCCAGAGCGCCAGCGACTCCTCCAGGGACGTGCCACCGGCTTCCAGCCGCTCGACCACCGAGGCCAGTTCGGCGCGGGCCTGCTCGTAGCTGAGCCGCTCGTCGGGCCCGGCCTTCGTGTCGTCAGTCATCGCGTCCATCTCAGCACACCCCGGTCGGCGTCACCGCGTCGCCACGTCCCCGTCGACCGTCGCGGCCAGCTCCCCCTCGGCGAGGCGTACCCGTAGCGGGTCGCCCTTGCCGACCTCGGCCGCCGCCCGGACGACGTGCCCGTCGGCGCGCTGCACGATCGCGTACCCCCGGTCCAGGGTCGCGGCGGGGGAGAGGGCGCGTAGCCGGGCGAGGGTGTGCCGCAGGTCGTCGTCGGCGGCCGCGAGCCGGTGGTCCAGGCAACGGTTGGCGCGTTGACGCAGTGCCGCCAGCTCGGTCGCGCGGTGCTCCACCATCACCTGGGGTCGGGCCAGCACCGGTCGGGACCGCAGGCCGTCGAGGCGGTGGGACTCGCGGTCGACCAGGTTGCGCACCGCCCGCTCGAGTCGGTGCCGAGCCTGGCCGATGAGGCGTACCTCCTCGGTGAGGTCGGGGACCACCCGCTTGGCCGCGTCGGTCGGGGTGGAGGCCCGCAGGTCGGCGACGTAGTCGATCAGCGGAGCATCCGTCTCGTGGCCGATCGCGCTGACCACGGGGGTACGGCAGGCGAAGACGGCCCGGCAGAGCGCCTCGTCGGAGAAGGGCAGCAGATCCTCGATGCCTCCACCACCCCGGGCAATGATGATCACGTCGATGCTCGGATCCGCGTCCAGGACCTTGAGCGCGTCCATGATCTGCGGCACCGCGGACGGCCCCTGCACGGCCACGTTGACCGTGCGGAACTCCACGGCGGGCCAGCGCCGCCGCGCGTTCGTCAGCACGTCCCGCTCGGCGGCGGACGCCCGGCCGGTGATCAGCCCGATCCGGCCGGGAAGGAACGGCGGCCGGCGTTTGCGGGCCCGGTCGAACAGTCCCTCGGCGGCGAGCAGCTTCTTGAGCTTCTCCAACCGGGCCAGCAGCTCACCGAGCCCCACCTGCCGGATCTCGTCGGCCCGCAGACTCAACGTGCCCCGGGCGGCGTAGAACTCCGGCTTGGCGTGCAGCACCACGCGGGCGCCCTCGCGCAGCTCCGGTGCGCCCGCGTCGAGCACGTCACGGTTGGTGGTGACGGTCAGGCTCAGGTCGGCGGACGGGTCACGCAGGGTCAGGAAGACCGTGGTGGCCCCGGGACGGCGGCTGATCTGCGCCACCTGCCCGTCCACCCACACCCAGCCCAGCTTGGCGATCCACGCCCCGACCTTCTGCGAAACAACCCGAACAGGCCAGGGCTCCTCCGCGCTGCTCCGCGCAGCGTCCCCACCCACACCACTCACCCCTCAACCCTACGGACACCCTCGGTGATCAAGAAGTTTGCATCAGATCCGGGCGCGTTCCTGACGCAAACTTCTTGAGATCACCGAGGTTCGGGCCCGGTGGTGGGTCGGAGTCGGGCACGTACGATGGGGGGGTGACTGATCTCCGGACCGGCAAGCGCGTGCTCCTGGCCAAGCCCCGCGGCTACTGCGCGGGTGTGGACCGCGCCGTGCAGACCGTCGAGGAGGCGCTGAAGCTGTACGGCGCCCCGATCTACGTCCGCAAGCAGATCGTGCACAACAAGCATGTCGTGCAGACCCTGGAGGCCCAGGGCGCGATCTTCGTGGAGGAGAACGAGGAGGTGCCGGAGGGCTCGACCGTGATCTTCTCCGCGCACGGCGTGGCACCCGAGGTCTACGAGCAGGCGCGGGAGCGTTCGCTGAAGGCCATCGACGCGACCTGCCCACTGGTCACCAAGGTGCACCAGGAGGCGAAGCGGTTCGCCGCCGACGACTACGACATCCTGCTGATCGGTCACGAGGGGCACGAGGAGGTCATCGGCACGGCCGGTGAGGCGCCCGCGCACATCCAGCTCGTGGACGGCCCGGACGGCGTCGACAAGGTCACCGTGCGTGACCCGGAGAAGGTGGTCTGGCTCTCCCAGACCACGCTCTCGGTGGACGAGACCCTGGAGACGGTCGCCCGCCTCAAGCAGCGGCTGCCACTACTCCAGTCCCCGCCCAGCGACGACATCTGCTATGCCACGTCCAACCGGCAGCACGTCGTCAAGGAGATCGCCCCGGAGTGCGACGTCGTGATCGTCGTCGGCTCGACGAACTCCTCCAACTCGGTCCGGCTGGTCGAGGTCGCCCTGGACGCCGGAGCACGCGCAGGTCACCTGATCGACTTCGCCCACGAGATCGACGACGCCTGGCTGGCCGATGCCCGGACGGTCGGCGTGTCCTCCGGCGCGAGCGTGCCGGAGGACCTGGTCCGCGACGTGCTGACGCACCTGGCCGAGCGCGGCTTCGCCGACGTCGAGGAGATCACCACTGCCAACGAGCGGCTCACCTTCTCGCTTCCGCAGGAGCTGAAGCGGGACATGAAGGCCGCCGCGACCCGCGGCTGACGAGCCCGGCCCCGGTAGCAGCGCCGCCGCACACGGCCACGTCGAACGCTCACCGCGACGCACGCGTCGCGGTGGGAACGCCTGGCCCGTTCCGTACGTCGAAGGCGGCATGAGGACATTTCGGCTGGTCGTCCCCGCCCTGGTCGTCTGCGCGGCGCTGAGCGCCTGCGGTGGGACCGACGGCCCCGCCACCCCCGGCGCGCCGTCGGCGACGACCGGGCAGCCCGCCCCCGCGTCGCCGAGCACTCCCGCCCCGCCGCTCACGTCGCCGGGCGGGCCCACCGTCCCGCCGCGGGTCGGCGCCACCGAACTGATCGGCACGGTCACCGCCGGGGTGGAGCCGAACTGCCTGCTTCTCGACGGGTACCTGCTGGTGGGCGGCCCCCGGGACGTGCTGACCGCCGGAGCCCGCGTGAGGGTCACCGGTCGGGTGGAGACGGGCATGATGAGCACGTGCCAGCAGGGCACCCCGTTCGTCGTCGAGAGCGCCAACCGCGGCTAGCCGGCGACCCGAACGACCGTCAGCGGTCGGCGTCGTTGAGCAGCTCCGGGGCCTGCGGCTGGCGGGGGGTCAGCTCGACCTGGGCGGGGGCCGCCAGCTCCTCGTCCGAGACGCCCAGCTCGGCGAGCTTGCGCGCGCTGACCAGCACCCGCGCCTCCAGCGAGCCGACCGCCCGGTTGTACGCGGTCACTGCCCCGGCCAGCGACGACCCGAGCTTGCCCACGTGGTCGCCGAGGGTGGAGAGCCGGCCGTACAGCTCCCGGGCGAGGGTGTGCACCGCCAGCGCGTTGCGGGCCAGTGCCTCCTGCCGCCACGAGTAGGCCACCGTGCGCAGCAGCGCGACCAGGGTGGCCGGTGTGGCCAGCACGACGTTGCGGGCGAACGCGTGCTCCAGCAGCGTCGGGTCGCGTTGGAGCGCGACGTCGAGAAAAGGGTCGGCCGGGACGAACAGCACCACGAACTCGGGCGAGCTGTCGAACGCCGACCAGTACGACTTGGCGGCCAGGGCATCGACGTGCCCCCGCAGGTGCCGGGCGTGCGCATCGAGGTAGGTGTTCCGGCCACGCTCGTCGCGGGCCTCCATGGCGGTGAGGTACGCGTCGAACGGCGCCTTCGCGTCCACCACCACCGACCGGCCGCCGTGCAGGCGTACCACCAGATCCGGGCGGACGACCTGGTCGTCGGTGGCGGCGGTCACCTGTTCGGAGAAGTCGCAGTGCTCCAGCATCCCGGCCGCCTCGACGATGCGGCGCAGTTGGTGCTCGCCCCAGCGGCCCCGCACCTGCGGCGCGCGCAGCGCGGCGACCAGCTGCTTGGTCTCGGTGCGCAGCTCCCCGGAGACCGCGTTCATCGAGCGGACCTGCTCGCGGAGCTCGGCGTACGCGTCGACGCGGTCGTGTTCCAGCTCGGCCACCCGCTGCTCGTAGCGGCGCAGGCTGTCGTGCAGCGGTGCCACGGCACGGGCCACCGCCTCCTGCGACTGCGCCGTGGCCTCGTAGCTCAACGCCCGCATGGACTGCTCGAGCCGTCCCTCGCCCTCGCGGGTCGCGGTCAGGGTGGCGTCCAGTCTGGCGATGTCGGCCGCCGACCGGGAGCGGGCCGCGAGCCAGCCCACCGCCCCGCCGGCACCGAGGCACACGACCACCACCAGCAACGTCGAGACGTCCATCATCGGAGCTTGCCAGACGGGTACGACGTGACACCCGGGGGTACGTTCGTTGACATGGAAGCTCTGCTGTGCCTCGCGGTCATCCTCGCCGGCTTGGTGGGTGCCGGCCTGCTCGCCTACTCCCGGGCCAACGCCCAGCGGCGCGCCGCGCTCGGCGACGCCCGCGCCGACGCGCAACGGTGGTACGAGCGCCTCGGCGGCCAGTTGCTGACCCTGCACGGCGAGGAGCCCGCCGTCCGGCAGGCGCTGGCCGACGCGGGGGAGCGCTACAACGCGGCCGGCTCCCAGTTGGAGCAGGCGCGTACGCCGCACCAGTTCGCGCTCGCCCGGGAGACCGCGCTGGAGGGGTTGGCGTACATCCGGGCGGCGCGGACCGCGCTGGGCATCGATCCCGGGCCCGAGTTGCCGGCGCTGGCCGCCGCGCGGGGTGTCGGGCAGCTCACGAAGGAGCGCGAGGTCGACGTGCAGGGCCAGACCTTCCGGGCGGGCCCGCAGCCGGGTCGGGAGACGCCCTACTACTACCCGGGCGGCCGGTACCAGGGCCGACCGGTGCCGGCCGGTTGGTACTCGACGCCGTGGTGGAAGACCGCGCTGGGCGCGGGCGCCGGCGTGCTCGGCGGCGTGCTGATCGCCGACGCGCTGTTCTCGCCGGCCTTCGCCGATCCGGGGTACGGCTACGACCGGGGCTATCAGGAGGGCTTCGGCGACGGCGCCGACCACGCCGACGACCAGGGCGCCGACGCTGGCGACCAGGGCGGCGACTACGGCGACCAGGGCGGCGACTACGGCGACCAGGGTGGCGACTTCGGTGGCGCCGACCAGGCGGGCGACTTCGGCGGCGGTGACTATGCCGGCGGTGACTTCGGCGGCGGCGATTTCGGCGGCGGCGATTTCGGCGGCGCTGACTGAGCGCGGCGACTGGTGGGCGTCGGCGGCGTTGACTGAGCGCGGCGACTGGTGGGCGTCGGCGGCGTTGACTGAGCGCGGCGACTGGTGAACGGCGGGGCAGCGACCCGTGAACAACGCTGGCCGACATGCGTAACGGGCCCCGGTCGACTCGACCGGGGCCCGTTGCCGTGCTGTCTGATCAACCGGTGTTGCGCATGCCGGCGGCGATGCCGTTCACCGTGGTGAGCAGCGCCCGCTCCAGTGCCGTGCCGTCGCTCGGAGCGCGTCGACCACCCGGTGCGGTGGCGACCGCCCGGCCCGCCGCGCCGGACTCCCGGTACTGGCGCAGCAGCGCCACCTGGAGGTGGTGCAGAGGCTCCAGGTAGGTGTCGCGCACGGCCAGGGTGCGCTGGAGCACCGGGGAGTTCTCCAGCAGGGCCGGCGAGGCGGTAACCGCCAGCACTTCACGCTTGGTCAGCTCGTACTCTCGTTCGATCTGCTCGAAGATCGGGTGCAGCTTCTTCGGCACGAGGGTCTCGACGTACCGGCGGGCGATGCTGAGGTCGGTCTTGGTCAGCATCATCTCGACGTTCGACAGGAACGTGCGGAAGAAGTGCCAGTTGCGGTGCATCTCGGCCAGCACGTCCGCCAACCCGGCCTCCCGGGCGGCGGCCAGGCCCGAGCCGACGCCGAACCAGCCCGGCACGATCTGCCGGGTCTGCGTCCAGCCGAACACCCAGGGAATGGCCCGCAGCCCGGACAGCCCGGCGCCGGTGTTGGGGCGCTTCGCCGGCCGGGAGCCGATGTTCAGCGCGCCGAGCAGCTCGGTGGGGGTGGACGCCCAGAAGTACGCCGGCAGGTCCGGGTCCTCGACGAGCGACCGGTACGACCGGAACGCCGACTCGGAGACCACGTCCATGGTCGCGTCCCAGCGTTCCAGCATCTCGGCCGGCTGCCGGGGCGCCGTGTGCAGCAGCGTCGCCTGGAGCACCGCGGCGAGGGTCAGCTCCAGGTTCTCCCGGGCCAGCGAGGGCAGGGTGTACTTGTCGGAGATGACCTCGCCCTGCTCGGTCACCTTGATCGCACCGTCCAGCGTGCCGTACGGCTGGGCCAGGATCGCCTCGTGCGTCGGCCCGCCGCCGCGCCCGACCGTGCCGCCGCGGCCATGGAAGAGCCGCAGGTGTACGCCGTGCCGGGCGGCCACGTCACGCAGCGCGCGCTGGGCCCGGTGGATCGACCACTGGCTGGTGGTGATCCCGGCCTCCTTGTTGGAGTCGGAGTAGCCGAGCATGACCTCCTGCACGTCGCCCCGAGCCGCGACCAGCGCCCGGTACGCGGGCAGCGACAGCAGCTCGTCGAGGATCTCGCCGCCGGCGTTCAGCTCGCCCGGGGTCTCCAACAGCGGCACGAAACCGATGCGGGCCCGGCCGCTGTGCACGTCGACCAGCCCGGCCTCGCGGGCGAGTACCACGGCGGCGAGCACGTCGTCGACGCCCAGGGTCATCGAGATGATGTACGACTCGATGACCTCGCCGCCGAACCGGTCCTGCGCCTCCCGGATGGTGCTGAACACGTCGAACGTCTTGCGGGACAGCTCGGAGAGGGGTGTGTCCGCGGTGGAGAGCGGCCGGCGGCCGGTCAGCTCGTCGGCGAGCAGCTTGGTGCGTTCCAGCCGGCTCAACGACGGGTAGTCGGACACCTCACCGACGGCCTCGTACAGCTGGGCGAGGACCGCGTGGTGCGCCTCGGCGTGCTCCCGGACGTCCATGGTCGCCAGGTGCAGGCCGAACGCGGACACCGTCCGGATGGTGGAGGCCAGCCGGCCGACGGCCGTGAGCTGCCCCGAGTTGCGGGCCAGCGACGCGCGCAACAGGTCCAGGTCGGCGATCAGCTCGGCGGAGCCGCGGTAGTCACGACCCGGGACATGGGCGGTGCCCTGGCGCAGCCGCTGCCGGGTGTTGGCGAGCTTCGCCTTCACGCAGCGTGCCTTGAGCCGGTAGGGCTCCTCGGCATTGACCCGACGGAACCGGGCCGCCACCTCGGGCAGCGCGTCGAGGTCGGCGGCGAGGCTGGCGGAGAGGTCCAGCGACACCCCGCGCAGCCGGCGCGAGACCGAGACCTCGTTGATCAGGTGGTCCATCGCCTTCTCGGTGGCGGCGATGCCGTGCTCGTGCTGGATGGCCAGCACCTCGCGGGTGACCGCCGGGGTGACGAACGGGTTGCCGTCGCGGTCGCCGCCGATCCAGGTGCCGAAGCTCAGCGGGCGGGCCGTCGGCGACGTCTCCACGCCGAGATTGCGCAGCGTGTCGGCCAGGTCGTCGAGCACCTGCGGGGCGGCCTCGGCGTACAGGTCGCGCAGGTAGTAGATGGCGTTGCGCGCCTCGTCGGTCGGGTCCGGTCGGTCCAGTCGCAGCTCGTCGGTCTGCCACATGAGGTCCAGCAGCTCGGCCAGCCGGCGGTTGGCCGGGCCCTCGTCGCTCGCGCCGTAGAGGATCGCGTTGGCGGTCTCGGTGTCCAGCTCGTCGGCGATGGCCCGCAGCTTCGACAGGATCGAGCGGCGGGCAGCCTCGGTCGGGTGGGCGGTGAACACCGGCCGGACCGCCAGTCGCCGAGCGGCGGCGGCGATCTCCTCGGCCGGTACCCCCCGCTCGGCGATCATCTTGGCCGCCTGGTCCAGCCAGCCGCCCTGCACGGCGCGGCGGCGGCGCAGGTCCCGTGCGCGGTGCACCTGCTCGGTGATGTTGGCCAGGTGGAAGTAGGTGGAGAAGGCGCGGGCCAGCTTGGTGCCGGTCGTCACATCGAGCTTGCCGAGCCGCTGGGCGGCGGCCGGGACGTCGGTGCGTACCTGGGCGCGGATCTCCTCGACGAGGTCGAGCAGCGGGCGGCCCTCCTGGCGGGCCAGGGTCTGGCCGAGGAGGGTGCCGAGCCGGCGGATGTCGGCGCGCAGCGCGGCGTCCGGGCCGTCGTGGTCGTGCTGGTCGGTCACGATGCGCTCCTTACGTGAGTACGAAGGACAGCGCTGTCCGACTCCCTGGATGGTATCCGCGTCGGGCCGGCCGGCAGGAGGGGCTCTCCACATGCCGCGCCGTGAAACGGAACACCCCGGAGATCACTTCAGGGTCTTGCGCGGATGGTTGCCCGACCTCCCCGCACCGCTGTCGCGGCGAGCAGGGCCGCCAGGGCGAGCACCGCCCACAGCGCCAGCCCGGTCAGCGGCCAGCCGATCGAGCGCCGGTCGAAGTACACCGCTGACTTGATCAGGTCGGTGGCCAGGCCGGGCACGTTCCACCGGTGCATGCCGCGCAACCAGGTGGGCAGGAACTCGGGGGCGTAGATGCCGCCGGAGCCGGGATTGCCGAGCACCACCAGCAGCAGGATGACCAGTCCGGTGCCGAGAACGCCCAACCACCCCTGTACGGCGGCGGCCACCATCGCGGCGGCGAAGGCGGCCAGCATGCCGGTGCCGGCGACGGCCGGCAGGTCGTGGTGCCAGACGTCCAGCACCGGGCCGACGATCACCGCACCGGCGATGCCGAGCACCACGCTGTAGACGGCGAGCGCCCCGATCCGCAGGCCCGCGCGGCGCAGGGTGCGCGGGGTGGTGCCGACGGAGATGCCGAGCGCGGTCGAGGCCAGGTACCCGCCGAGGACGTACCCGATCGCCAGGTAGAACGGAACCAGACCACGCGGGTCGGTGTCGGCGACCGGCACCTCGTCGGTCACCCGCAGTGGCAGGCGAGCCTGCTCGGCGGCGGTGGTGAGCACCTGGACGACCACGTCGGTGGCGGCCGGCGCGCCGGCGCTGGCGGTGGTCAGGACGAGTCCGCCGTCGGGGGTGGAGCCGAGCACCCCATACACCTCGCGGCTGGTCAGGGCATCTTCGGCGGCGCCCGGGTCGGCGTACTCGGTGGCTTTGATCTTGTCGGTTCGGTCGCGGACGGCGGCCAGGACCGTGCGTGCGGCCTGGTCGCCGGTCGCCACGCCGACCGGCACGTCGCGGGGGTGGGGTTGGTGCAGGGCGCCGACGTACGCGGCGATGAACGCGACGGCCAGCGCGAGGGTGCCGAGCAGCAGGCCGACGGTACGGGGGAGCTGGTCGCGTACCCGGATCTCCTGCGCCTCGTCCACCAGGCCAGCCTAGGGGGCGACATGCCGCTATTGCGACGTTTCTACCTGCGGATGTCCGACCCCGGCCACCGTCCGGCGCGGGGGTGTCCACGTACGTGCCGGTGTTGGCGATCATGTCGATCCGGGCCACGTGGAACTCGGTCCCCGGGGCGTACCGCTCCCGGGACGCCTCGTACGTCAGCCAGTCGGTGATCCGTGGCCCCGGCCAGCCGGGCAGGGTGGCCATGCCGTCGCGGTGTGGGGCGTGGGTGTGGGGCGCGGGACGTGGGGCGCGCGGGACCTGGGCGGAAGGGGTTGGGTGTCGGTGGACGGGGATAGGCTTGTCGGCGTACACCCCCCGTCCGGCTGGACGAGGGGCCTCGCTCGTGTGCGTCGACCACCCTGGAAGGTTTCCCTTGCTCACCGGTCTGCTCTCCGCCGCCCTGGCCGATCCCGGGCTGGCCCGGGCGCGTGACCTGGCGCGCTCCGGTGCTGCCCAGGTCGACGGCCTCGACATCACCGCTCCCGCCGCGCTGCGCCCGTTCGCTGTTGCGGCTGTCGCCGCCGACACCGGCGGTGCCGGGCGACCGGTGCTGGCCGTGACCGCCACCACCCGGGAGGCCGACGACCTGGCCGCCGCGCTGGGTGGGCTGCTGCCCCCGGAGCAGGTGGTGGTCTTCCCCTCCTGGGAGACGCTGCCGCACGAGCGGCTGTCCCCACGCTCGGACACGGTGGGTCGACGACTGGCCGTGCTGCGCCGCCTCGCGCACCCCGAGTCGGCCGACGCGCACGGCCGGACCGGGCCGCTGCGGGTGGTGGTCGCCCCGGTCCGGTCACTGCTGCAACCGCAGCTCAAGGGGCTGGGTGACCTGGAGCCGGTGCAGCTCGCCGCCGGCGAGGAGGCCGACCTGGAGGAGGTCGCCCGCAGGCTCACCGACATGGCGTACGCCCGGGTCGACCTGGTCACCAAGCGCGGCGAGTTCGCGGTGCGCGGCGGCATCCTGGACGTCTTCCCGCCCACCGACGAGCACCCGTCCCGGGTCGAGTTCTGGGGCGACGAGGTGGAGGAGATCCGCACCTTCGCCGTCGCCGACCAGCGCACCATCGAGCAGGTGCCGCTGCTGTGGGCGCCGCCCTGCCGCGAGCTGCTGCTCACCCCGGCGGTCCGCGAGCGGGCTGCCGCGCTCGCCGAGCAGCATCCCGAGCTGGCCGAGATCCTGGACAAGCTGGCCGAGGGCATTCCGGTGGAGGGGATGGAGTCGCTGGCCCCGGTGCTGGTCGGCCCCGACTCGCTGGAGCTGCTGCTGGACGCGATGCCGGCCGGCACGCACGTCCTGCTCTGCGACCCGGAGCGCATCCGCACCCGGGCGCACGACCTGGTGCGTACCTCTGAGGAGTTCTTGCAGGCCAGCTGGGCCGCCGCCGCCGTGGGCGGCCAGGCCCCGGTGGACGTCGGCGCCGCCGCCTTCCGCACTCTGGCCGAGGTACGCGCCACCGCCGGCACGCTCGGCCAGCCCTGGTGGACGCTGTCCCCGTTCGGCCTGGTGGAGGCAGAGACGGCCGAGGCGCGGCAGCCCTGGGAGGACGCGCCCGAGCAGGCCAGCGTCACCCCGGACGACGCCATCGCGGTGACCCTCTCCGCCCAGCCGGCCCCGCTCTACCACGGTGAGACCGCGCGGGTGGTCGACGACCTCAAGCGCTGGGCAGGCGAAGGCTGGTCGATCGCGCTGGTCTTCGAGGGGCACGGCCCCGCCCAGCGGGCGGTGGAGGTGCTGCGTGACGCCGGCCTGGGCGCCCGGCTCACCGAGGAGGTGCCCACCGCACCCGCACCCGGTGACCTGGTCGTCACCTGCGGCGCGCTGACCAGCGGATTCGTCGACGAGGCGTCCCGTTTCGTGCTGCTGACCGGCAACGACGTGACCGGCGGTCGGGGCACCTCGACGCGGGACATGCGCAAGATGCCGAGCCGCCGGCGCAACACGATCGACCCGCTGGAGCTCAAGGCCGGCGACTTCGTGGTGCACGAGCAGCACGGCATCGGCCGGTACGTCGAGCTGGTGCAGCGCACCGTCAACGGCGCGAGCCGGGAGTACCTGGTCATCGAGTACGCGGCCAGCAAGCGCGGCCAGCCCGGCGACCGGCTGTTCGTGCCGACCGACCAGCTCGACCAGCTCTCCCGCTACGTGGGCGGTGAGCAGCCGACCCTGCACAAGATGGGCGGCTCGGACTGGCAGAGGTCCAAGGCTCGGGCGCGCAAGGCGGTCCGGGAGATCGCCGCGCAGCTCATCCAGCTCTACGCCGCGCGTAAGGCGTCCAAGGGTCACTCGTTCGGCCCGGACACCCCGTGGCAGCGGGAGTTGGAGGACGCCTTCCCGTGGCAGGAGACGCCCGACCAGCTCGCCGCGATCGACGAGGTCAAGCGGGACATGGAGCAGACCGTCCCGATGGACCGGCTGATCTGCGGCGACGTCGGCTACGGCAAGACCGAGATCGCGGTCCGGGCGGCGTTCAAGGCCGTGCAGGACGGCAAGCAGGTGGCGGTGCTGGTGCCGACGACCCTGCTGGTGCAGCAGCACTACAACACGTTCGCCGAGCGGATGAGCCAGTTCCCGGTGCAGATCCGGCAGCTGTCCCGGTTCCAGACCGCGAAGGAGACCGAGCGGACGTTGGAGATGGTCGCCGACGGCACCGTCGACATCGTCATCGGCACCCACCGGCTGTTGCAGACGGCGACCCGGTTCAAGCAGTTGGGCCTGGTCATCGTCGACGAGGAGCAGCGCTTCGGGGTCGAGCACAAGGAGCACCTGAAGACCCTGCGCGCGTCGGTGGACGTGCTGAGCATGTCGGCCACCCCGATCCCGCGCACCCTGGAGATGGCCATCACCGGCATCCGGGAGATGTCCACCATCGCCACCCCGCCGGAGGAGCGCCACCCGGTGCTCACCTTCGTCGGCGCGCAGGACGACCGACAGGTCGCCGCCTCCATCCACCGCGAGCTGCTGCGCGACGGGCAGGTCTTCTACCTGCACAACCGGGTCGAGTCTATCGACCGGGCGGCGCGGCGGCTGCGCGAGCTGGTGCCCGAGGCGCGGGTCGCCGTGGCGCACGGTCAGATGGGCGAGGAGGCCCTGGAGAAGGTCATGGTCGGCTTCTGGGAGAAGGAGTTCGACGTCCTGGTCTGCACCACCATCGTGGAGTCGGGCATCGACATCCCGAACGCCAACACCCTGATCGTGGAGCGGGCCGACCTGCTCGGCCTGGCCCAGTTGCACCAGATCCGTGGTCGGGTCGGCCGGGGCCGGGAGCGGGCGTACGCGTACTTCCTCTACCCGCCGGAGAAGCCGCTCACCGAGCACGCTCACGAGCGGCTGGCGACCATCGCCCAGCACACCGAGTTGGGCGCCGGCATGTACGTGGCCATGAAGGACCTGGAGATCCGGGGCGCGGGCAACCTGCTCGGCGGCGAGCAGTCCGGCCACATCGAGGGCGTCGGCTTCGACCTGTACGTGCGGATGGTCGGCGAGGCGGTCTCCGCGTTCAAGGGCGAGCGCCAGGACGAGGAGACCGACGTCAAGATCGACCTGCCGGTCGACGCGAACCTCCCGCACGACTACGTGGGCGTGGAGCGGCTGCGTCTGGAGATGTACCGCAAGCTCGCCGAGGCGCGCGACGAGGACCGTCTGCGGGAGGTCGTCGCCGAGATGACCGACCGGTACGGCGAGCCGCCCGCGCCGGTGCAGAACCTGGTGGCGGTGGCGCGGTTCCGTCTGCTGGCCCGCCGGTACGGGCTCAGCGACGTGTCCATGCAGGGCAAGCACGTGCGGTTCGGGCCGCTGCCGCTGCCGGACTCGAAGCAGCTGCGGCTCAAGCGCTACCACCCGGACGCCGTCTACAAGCAGGCCACCGACCAGGTCAGCGTGCCCCGGCCGAGCACCCGCCGGATCGGTGGGGAACCGCTGCGCGACCAGGCGCTGCTCGAGTGGTGCGCGCAACTGCTCTCCGACGTGCTGGGCGCCCCCGCCCCGCTCGCCGCCGCGACCGCCTGACGGCGGCGTGCGGGCCAGGACCGCACGGCCCCTGAGGGCGGCACGCGCGTCAAGGCCCCGCGCGGGCGACGGCCGTGTGCGCGCCACGACCACCTGGGTGTCGTGGCGCGCGGGCCGCATGGGGAGGTGGGGGCCGTCACAGCGACCGGGAGGGCATGAGAGAGTGACGGGCATGCGTGCTCGCCGTGTGATCGCCGCCGCCAGCGTCGCGGCTCTGGGTGTCCTCTCCCTCGCCGCGTGCGAGAGGTCCGCGCCGGACGTCGCCGCGTACGTCGGTGACACGACGTATTCGCTCGACCGGGTCGACGGGATCTACGACGAGGCGCAGGCGAAGTACGGCGACGTCGTCCGTCAGGCGGCCGGCCAGACCGGCGCGACGCCGTCGCCCGAGCAGTTGCGGTCGCCCGTCACCCGGCAGGACGTGGTGAACCTGCTGGTCAGCCTGGAGCTGGGCAAGCGGGTGGCGAAGGCCAAGAACATCCAGGTGCCCGACGAGGTCAGTCCGCAGCAGTTGGAGCAGAGCCTGCGGGTGCCGGCCACCACCGAGTACACCAAGCTCTGGGGTGAGTGGGTCGACCTGCTGCAGGCGTTCAACCAGCAGCTTCCGCCGGCCGAGGTGAGCGACGAGTCGGTGATGGCCGTCTACCAGGCGCTGGCCAAAGTCGGCGCGATCCCGGGCGGGCTGCCGGTGACCGAGGTCCGTCAGAGGTTCGGCGAGGGGGCCTTCGTCGGCAGCGCCACCGCGCTCAGTGTCGTGCTGGAGGACGAGGCCGACCGGGCCGACGTCTCGATCAACCCGCGGTACCGGGAGGTGGGCGTGCCCTCGCTGGTGAGCAGCGGTCAGTCGGTCATCTTCTACTCGCTGCCGTACATCAACGAGGAGGGGCCGGTCACCGACATCTCGACCCCGGACGCTTCGCCGTCGAGCCCCAACCCGGACACCGAGGGCACGGCAAGCTGAGCATGACGGCACGGATCGTCCTGCTGGTCACGTCACCCCGGCTGCCGGCCGGCCTGCTGACCTCGGCCGCCTGGGACGTCGTACGCCAGCATCCGGTTCTGGCCGGTGCGGAGAGCGAGTTGACCACGGCCGTGCGTCAGGCGGGCGCCGAGGTGACCGTCGTGGACGGCCCGGCCACGCAGGCGCTGCTGGACACGGTCGCGGCGCACGGCACGGCGGTCTGGTTGGCCGGCCCGGCCGGTGACGAGTCGTTGGCCCGGGAGTTGGGTCTGCGGCTGGCCCGGGAGTCGGGGCTGGCCGAGATGGAGCTGATGTACGGTTCGTGGGACCCGCCGGGCGCCCGGCTGCTCGACGCGGTGGCCGTGCTGGACCGGCTGGCCTCGCCGGGCGGCGACCCGTGGAAGCGGGCGCAGACGCACCGTAGCCTCGCGGGTTACCTGCTGGAGGAGAGCTACGAGGCGTACGACGCGATCGCAGCCGACGACACCGACGCGCTCCGTGAGGAGTTGGGCGACGTGCTGCTCCAGGTGGTGCTGCACGCGCGGCTCGCCGAGGAGTTGCCGGAGGGTGAGCGGTGGAGCATCGACGACGTGGCCGGTGGCCTGGTCGACAAGATGATCCGGCGCAACCCGCACGTCTTCGCCGGTGCGGAGGCGGGCAGTCTGGAGGAGATCACCGCCAACTGGGAGCGGATCAAGCGGGCCGAGAAGGCGCGTGACTCCGTGCTGGACGGCGTGGCGCTCAGCCAACCCGCCCTGTCCCTGGCCGCGCAGATCCTCGACCGCGCCGCCCGTGCGGGCCTGATCGTCCCGCCTCCACCGCCCGACACCGCGGTGGACGAGGAGGCGAAGCTGGGCGCCACCCTCCTGGCGCTGGTGACGGAAGCCCGCAAGACCAACCTGGACCCCGAGGCGGCCCTACGCAGCGCAACCCTGGCCCACGCCGACACCGTCCGCGCCGCCGAACGTCCACCCCAACCTCCACCCACCCCCGCCGAACCGCGCTGATCATGAGGTTGTTGCCGCGACACGCCGACACGGCGGGTAACAACCTCATGATCAACGGAAGGGGCAGGGGTGGTCGGTAGGGTTGGCGGGTGGAGGAGTTTGGGGTACTCGCCGAGCGCGTGGTCGAGGCACTGCTGGAATCGCGGCCGGGGGTCGCCACCGCTGCTGGGGATCACCGGTTCGACGATCGGCTCCCCGATCTGTCTGCTGACGCGCTGGCCGCCGACCGGGTGATGCTCACCGACGCGGCGAATGCGCTGTCCGAACTGGACCCCGACTCGCTGGACGTCGATGAGCAGGTCGACCACGCGCTGCTCACCTCCTTCGTCGACCGGGAGTTGTTCGAGCTGACCGAGATCCGGTCGCACGAGTGGGACCCGCTGCGCCACAACCCCGGCCCGCTGCTGCACCCGCCGCTGGCCCGGCCGTACGCCCCGGCCGAGGTGCGCCTGGCGCAGCTGGCCGGCCGGCTCGCCGCCGTACCGGATGCCCTCGCCACCGCCCGCGCGACGCTGCGGGACATGCCGCGGATCCACGCGGAGACGGCGGTCGGGCAGTTCACCGGCACGGCGGCGCTGATCCGCGACGAGCTGCCCGGGCTGATCGCCCAGGCGCCCGGCGGCTTCGAGAAGGTCGAGCCGGCGGCCACCGCCGCGATCGCCGCGCTGGAGGAGTTCGTCGCCTGGCTGCGTGCCGGCCTGGCCGCCGACGCCGGCCCCGGCCGCGACCCGCGACTGGGCCGCCGCCGCTGGGAGGCGCGGCTCTGGCACACCCTCGACACTGAGCTGGGGGCCGCCGAGATCCAGCGCCGCGCCTGGGCCAACCTGGACCGGGTCACCGAGGAGATCCGAGCGGCGGCCGTCGAGCTGGTCGGTGGCCCGGCCGACGACGAGACGGTACGCCGGGCGCTGAACGTGCTCGCCGCCGAGCACCCGGACGACTCGACGATCGTCGAGCTGGCCGGTGTGACCCTGGACGAGGCGAGCGACTTCGTCCGGCTGCACGACCTGGTCACCCTCGTCGACGACCGGTGCGTGATCCAGGAGATGCCGGAGTTCGCGCGGGGCGTCGCCGTGGCGTACTGCGACTCGCCCGGCCCGTTGGAGACCGCGGCGGTGCCGACGTTCTACTGCATCGCGCCCACCCCGGCGGACTGGTCGGCGCAGCGCGTGGACTCCTTCTACCGCGAGTACAACGACCACATGGTCCGCAACCTGACCGTGCACGAGGCGATGCCCGGCCACTTCCTCCAGCTCGCCCACGCCCGACGTCACGTCGGCGGCACGCGGGTGCGGGCGCTGGCCCGTTCCGGCCCGTTCGTCGAGGGATGGGCGGTGTACGCCGAGGAGCTGATGGCCGGTCTCGGCTTCGGCGGTCTGCCGGTGCGGTTGCAGCAGCTCAAGATGCAGCTCCGCATGACCATCAACGCGTTGCTCGACCAGTTGGTGCACGCCGAGGAGCTGCCCGAGGTCGAGGCGATGGCGTTGATGACCGGTCGCGGCTTCCAGGAGGAGGGCGAGGCTGCCGGCAAGTGGCGCCGGTCCCTGCTCACCTCGACGCAGCTCTCCACGTACTTCGTCGGGTACAGCGAGGTGGCCGAGATCGCCGCCGCCCGTCCAAAGGGCGTGTCGGCGCGCGACTGGCACGACGCGATGCTCGCCCACGACTGCCCGCCCCCACGCCACCTGCGCACCCTGCTCGGCGTCTGAGGGACCTCAGGAGGCGCCGGGCCGGTTGTCCACCACGCCTGCTCCGGCGGGCGGGTCGAACGCGTTCTTCTCGACCGTCTCGGAGTAGTCGCTCAACGCCAGCTCCATCGGTTTGCCGTCGACCGAGCCGAGGAAGCTGCCGAGCACGCCCTCGGTGGTGACGCAGGCGCTGAAGTCGCCGTCCGAGCGCTGCACCTCGACGCAGGCGGCGTGATGCCCGGCGACGGTGGTGTCGCTCTGTTTGATCACTGCCTGGGGGTCGAGGGCGGCGGCGGTTAGCAGGCCGACCGCCACCGGCGGGGTGACGAGACCCTGCTGGTTCGCCTCGGTGAACAGCGCCACGGTGGGCTTGCTGCCGGGGGTGGGTGGCGCGACGAGCGTGCACGCCATCCGGTCACCGGTCGCTGTGCAGCGGGTGACGGCGTCGGGAGTGACGGTCAGCCGCCCACCCGGGTAGGTGTAGGCGGAGCGGGCCGGGTCCTGCGCCTGCACGATCGCGGCTGTCTGACCGCCGGGCAGTTGGTAGTCGGCCGTGTAGGTCAACTCCAGCGCACGGTCGAGGCGGGCGGCGAGGTCGTTGACGAGATCCGAGCGACCCATGGCGCTGCCGGCGTCCTCGATTGTCTGACAGCCGGTGACCGTGAGCGACGCGATGACCGACACGGCGAGCATGCGGAGGGTGGTCGTGGCGGCGGGCATGGCGACCAGCCTGGTGGATCTAGTCGGCGCAGCGCAAACCCGTTGCCGGTTGACTCCCGGAAATCCGGGAATGTCCGTCATCGCGGGGCGACTCGGGTGCGCGGGCGACGCCGTGTCCGATCTCGCCGCCCGATACGCTGCGTTCAACATCTGCCTCAGCCGCACCGTCGCGGCCCCCCCCACGGACCGGATCACAACAACGAGGAGCGACTCAGTGGCAACCATCGAGGGAATCGTCGCCCGGGAGATTCTCGACTCGCGGGGCAACCCGACGGTCGAGGTCGAGATCGGCCTGGACGACGGCACGG
The DNA here is from genome assembly GCF_049841675.1 of Micromonospora sp. DT4. Classification (NCBI taxonomy): domain Bacteria; kingdom Bacillati; phylum Actinomycetota; class Actinomycetes; order Micromonosporales; family Micromonosporaceae; genus Micromonospora; species Micromonospora sp. DT4. The sequence continues at coordinate 19,203 of NZ_JBNCKT010000002.1, read as the reverse complement.
TGGCCCGCGCCGCGGTGCCCTCCGGCGCCTCCACCGGCGCATTCGAGGCGATCGAGCTGCGCGACGGTGACGCCGACCGCTACCAGGGCAAGGGCGTGGAGAAGGCGGTCTCCAACGTCGAAGACAAGATCGTCGACCAGCTCATCGGCTACGAGGCCAGCGAGCAGCGGCTCATCGACCAGAAGATGCTCGACATCGACGGCACCGACAGCAAGTCGGAGCTGGGCGCGAACGCCATCCTCGGGGTCTCCCTGGCGGTGGCGAAGGCCGCCGCCAGCAGCGCCGAGCTGAGCCTCTTCCGCTACCTGGGCGGCCCCAACGCGCACCTGCTGCCGGTGCCGATGATGAACATCCTCAACGGTGGCGCGCACGCCGACTCCAACGTCGACGTCCAGGAGTTCATGATCGCGCCGATCGGCGCGCCCACCTTCCGCGAGGCGCTGCGCTCCGGCGCGGAGGTCTACCACGCGCTGAAGTCGGTGCTGAAGAAGAAGGGCCTGTCGACCGGGCTCGGTGACGAGGGCGGCTTCGCGCCGAACCTGCCCACCAACGCCGCCGCTCTGGACCTGATCGCCGAGGCGGTCGAGAAGGCCGGTTACCGGCTCGGCACCGACATCGTGTTCGCGCTCGACGTGGCGGCCACCGAGTTCTTCGACAACGGCACGTACACCTTCGAGGGCGCCGCGAAGTCCGCCGAGGACATGAGCACCTACTACACCAAGCTCGCCGACGAGTACCCGATCGTGTCGATCGAGGACCCGCTGGCTGAGGACGACTGGTCCGGCTGGCAGACGCTGACCGCGTCGATCGGTGACCGGGTGCAGATCGTCGGTGACGACCTGTTCGTGACCAACCCGCAGCGCATTGCCCGTGGCATCGCCGAGAGGGCGGCCAACGCGGTCCTGGTGAAGGTCAACCAGATCGGTTCGCTGACCGAGACCCTGGACGCGGTGGACCTGGCCCACCGGGCCGGCTTCAAGTGCATGATGAGCCACCGCTCCGGCGAGACCGAGGACACCACCATCGCCGACCTGGCGGTCGCCACCGGCTGCGGTCAGATCAAGACCGGCGCTCCGGCCCGCTCGGACCGGGTCGCCAAGTACAACCAGCTGCTCCGGATCGAGGAGGAGCTGGCCGACGCGGCGCGCTACGCGGGCGCGGGTGCGTTCCCGCGTTACCGTTCGGCCTGAGTGTGATCGCCGGGATGCCTCACACGGCGGTGGGGCTTCCCGGCCAACGTACGCAACACACGTAGCCTCGGGGGAGGGTGTGACGATGCAGCGCCGCACACCGGGTGGTCAACGACCCGCCCGCCGACCGGGTCAGTCCGGCCGGCCGGGCGCCGGGCGGGCCACCCGCGGGTCGCTCCGGGACACTGGCGTACGCGCCGAGGCGCGCGGTGCCGCCGGTCGAGCCCCGGGCGGGGTCCGGGGCGCCGAGGGCGTGCGCTCCGCGAGCCGACCGGCCGCCGCTCGGCGTACCGCCGCCGGTGGTGGTGCCGTCAAGCGCCTCGCCGCACCCCATCCCCGTCGCTTCACCGGCCGCGCCACCGTGCTGTTCGCGGTGCTGATCGCGCTCGCCCTGGCGTACACCTATCCGGTGCGGGTCTACCTGGACCAGCAGGCCGACATCGAGAGGATGGAGGCCGCGCAGACGGCGCAGGAGGAGGAGATCGCCAAGCTCGCCGCCGAGGCCGCCAAGTGGAAGGACAAGGAGTACATCGAGACCAAGGCTCGGGAGCGGTTCTTCATGGGGCGGCCGGGCGAGAAGATGATGGTGGTCCTGAACGACGCGGAGGGCGCGGCCCGCGACGCCGGCAAGCCGGCCGGTTCGGGTGCCCCGGCCGGGCCTTCGACCTGGTACGACACCCTCTGGTCGAGCGTGCGCGCGGCGGACAGCCAGCAGCCGGGCAAGTGACCCACCGACCAGCACACCAGGAGAGACGAGCACCGTGACTGTCGTACCCCCGTCGGAGCCGGCGGCGGATTCCGTACCCCTGCCGCAGCGGGAACCGGCGACCGAGGCCGACCTGGCCGCGGTGGCCGCGCAGCTCGGCCGCCCGCCCCGGGGCACCCGGGCGGTGGCCCACCGCTGCCCGTGCGGCCTGCCCGACGTGGTGGAGACGACGCCCCGCCTCGCCGACGGCACCCCCTTCCCGACGCTGTTCTACCTGACCTGCCCCCGGGCGACCGCGGCGTGCAGCAGGTTGGAGTCGGCGGGTCTGATGCGGGAGATGGCCGACCGGTTGGCGACCGATTCGGAGCTGGCCGCCCACTACCGGGCGGCGCACGAGGACTACCTCGCCCGTCGGGACGCGATCGGCGAGGTGCCGGAGATCGCCGGCATCTCGGCCGGTGGGATGCCGGGCCGGGTGAAGTGCCTGCACGTGCACCTCGGCCACGCCCTGGGCGCCGGCCCCGGCGTGAACCCGTTCGGCGACGAGACGTTGGCGCTGGTCGAGCCGTGGTGGACGGCGGGCCCGTGCGTGGACGTGCCCGACAGCGAATGACCGCACAGGCCGAGGGGCAGATCCGGGTGCGGCGTGCCCGCACCCGGGATGTGCGGGGCATCCGCCGGCTGGTCGACACGTACACCGACGACCGGCGGTTGTTGAGCAAGGCCACCGTCACCCTGTACGAGGACGTGCAGGAGTTCCGGGTCGCGGTCCGAGCGGACGACGGCGTCGTGGTGGGCTGCGGGGCGCTGCACGTGATGTGGGAGGACCTGGCCGAGATCCGTACGGTGGCCGTGGACCCGTCCTGCCGGGGTCAGCGGATCGGGCACCGGCTGGTGAGCGAGCTGATCGACGCTGCCCGCACACTGGGCGTGGCCCGGATCTTCGTGCTCACCTTCGAGACCCGGTTCTTCGGCTCGTTCGGCTTCCGGGAGATCGACGGCGCTCCGGTGCCGCAGCCGGTGTACGAGCAGCTCCTGCGCTCGTACGACGAGGGTGTCGCGGAATTTTTGGACCTGGAACGGGTCAAGCCGAACACGTTGGGCAACACCCGGATGCTGCTGCGGTTGTAGTTACCGTCGGCGCCGAGCTGTCGGGGCCGGCCGCTCGGTTGAGCGTGATGCCTGAGAGTCATCAAGATGACCCAGAGGCATCACGCTCATCGGAGACTGGCCGCCGCCAGCCGAGCGGCGTCGGCGGCTGGCTGTCGTAGGGTTGCCGGGTGACGACGCGTGTGGCGGCCATCGACTGCGGAACCAACTCGATCCGACTGCTGGTCGCCGACCTGCCCGAGGAGTCGGCCGGGCCGCAGGCCCCGCTGACCGACGTGACCCGGCGGATGGAGATCGTCCGCCTCGGGCAGGGCGTGGACCGGACGGGCCGGCTGGCGTCGGAGGCGATCGAGCGGACGCGGGTGGCGCTGGCGTCGTACGCCGCCGACATCGAGAAGTTGGGCGCCCAGCGGGTACGGATGTGCGCGACCTCGGCCTCCCGGGACGCCGCCAACGCCACCGACTTCACCGAGATGGTGCAGCGCACCCTCGGCGTGGCGCCCGAGGTGGTGAGCGGCGACGAGGAGGCCCGGCTGTCGTTCACGGGGGCGGTGCGCGGGCTGCCGTCCGACGCCGAGGAGCCCTTCCTGGTCGTCGACATCGGTGGCGGCTCGACCGAGTTCGTGGTCGGTGACCGGGGCGGTGTGCGGTCGGCGATCTCGGTGGACATCGGCTGCGTCCGGATGACCGAACGGCACCTGCCGGGTGATCCGCCGACGCCGGAGCAGGTCGCGGCGGCGGCGGCCGACATCGCCGCGGTCGTGGACCAAGCGCTCGCCCGAGTGCCCGGCCGGGAGGCCGCCACCCTCATCGGCCTCGCCGGTTCGGTCACCACCGTGGTCGCCATCGCCCAGAACCTTCAGGGGTACGACCCGGAGCGCATCCACCACGCCCGCGTGTCGTACGAGGCGGTGGCTCGGGTGACCGCGGACCTGCTGGGGCGGACCAGCGCGCAGCGGCTGGAGATTCCGGTGATGCACCCGGGTCGGGCCGACGTGATCGGCGCGGGGGCGTTGGTGCTGCGCGTGATCATGGAGCGGGCCGGCATGCCGTCGGTGGTGGCGTCGGAGCACGACATCCTGGACGGCGTCGCCTGGAGCCTGCAGTAGCACGATCGGGGGATGGAGCACGGAGCAGGAGATCACCGACTACGTGGCGCGGGTCCGGGCCGACCCCCACCCCGACCCCGACGAGCTGAGGATCGATGTGAACCACATCATGCACATGATGCTGGGAAATAGCTGAACGGACGAGGTGAGCGGGACGACGCCGGAAATCAATGATCGTTACGGTGTCGTCTGCTCATTCATCCCTCGGAAGGAACCCCCGTGTCAGAGCAGGTTGCACCGCCCCCCGCGTCCGACGCCGCGCCGGCTCAGCCGGCCGTCGAGACGCCGGCCCAGCCGGCCGTCGAGACGCCGCCGCCGGCCGAGCCGGAGGGTAAGTCCGGTGCAAAGAAGGCGCTCGGCATCATCGGCGCGGTCGTCATCTTCCTCGTCATCGCCGGCCTGAAGTTCGGCCTCGCCACGGCCATCGGCAACTTCGTGAACAAGGACGAGACCGCCGACGCGAAGGCCGGCGACTGCATCGCCGAGTTGCCCGAGATCAAGGGTGACAAGGAGGAGGAGGTCGACGGCGCCAAGGTCGTCAAGTGCACCTCCACCGACGCGGCGTACAACGTGGTCGGTCGGGTCGACGGGCAGACCGAGGCCCAGGCCAAGGCCGACACCACCTGCAACGAGTTCTTCAAGGAAGGCGAGGAGGGGTACGTCTTCTACAACATCGAGCCGGGCAAGAAGGGCTACGTGCTCTGCCTGACGAAGAAGGCCTGACGAAGAAGGCCTGGCCAAGAAGGCCTGGCCAAGAAGGCCTGGCCACAGGCCTGAGGCACCGATGACGGCGGCGGGGATCCTTCCCCGCCGCCGTCGGCGTACCCGCAGTCACTATTTGGCGAACAGGAGGTGAATGCCACTGTTCCGACGTCTTCCCGGCCGGGGTCACGGCGTGGCAGGCTACCGGCACGTAGGACCACTGGGCGACCAGCCAACGATGACTGACCGCTAGGAGGACGGCCGATGGGCGAAATGGTGAGCTTCCGCAGCAACGGGGGTACGAGCGAGGGGTATCTCGCGATACCCGCGAGCGGCACGGCCAGCCCCGCCGTCATCGTCCTACAGGAGTCGTGGGGCCTCGTCCCGCACATCCGGTCGGTCGCGGACCGGTTCGCCGAGGCCGGCTTCGTCGCACTCGCCCCGGACGTCCGGCACGGTACGGCGCTTGGCGAGCCCGCCGAGGCGCAGCGCCTGCTGGCGACACGGGTGGACGAGGCGGCGAAGGACATCGCCGACGCCGCCGACTACCTCGCCGGGCATCCGGAGGTCACCGGAAAGGTCGGCGCGGTCGGGTTCGGCGCCGGTGGCAGCCTGGCCCTCAGGTCGGCGTCCCTCTCCGAGCGGATCGTGGCCACCGCCGGCTTCTATCCCGTCCTGTCCGGGGAGTCGACGCGTACCGACCGGGTCGACTACGCCGGCAAGGCGGCGATCATCCACTGCTCCGAAGAGGACGGCACCTCGACCGACGAGGGTGTGCAGGCCGTCCGCCGGGCCATCGAGGAGGCCGGCGGCACCTGCCAGCTCTACGACTACCCGGGCACGTCGCACGCGTTCTTCGACGACGACCGGCCGGAGGCGTTCGACCAGCGCGCCGCCGCCAGCGCCTGGGCGCGCACCCTCGAACTCTTCCGGGCCAAACTTGGCTGAGTCGCGTACCCCCGATCAGGTCGTCGCCCGCGCCGCGCGGGCGACGGACCTGGCCGACCTCGACGCGGCGGTCAGTGACTGTTTCGGCTGCCCCCGGCTCGTTCGGTGGCGCCAGGAGGTGGCCTGCGTCCGGCGGGCCGCCTTCCGCGACCAGGAGTACTGGGGCCGACCGGTGCCGGGCTTCGGCCCCGGCGACGCGCGGATCGCCATCCTCGGGCTCGCGCCCGCCGCGCACGGGGGCAACCGCACCGGCCGGATCTTCACCGGCGACCGCTCGGGCGACGTGCTCTTCGCGGCCCTGCACCGGGCCGGGTTGGCCAACCAGCCGACAAGCGTCGCCGCCGACGACGGCCTCGCCCTGCGCGACACCCGAATCTTCTCGGCGGTCCGCTGCGCGCCCCCGGACAACAAGCCCACCCCGGACGAACGGGACACCTGTGCGCCCTGGCTGCACCGCGAGGTCACGCTGATCCGGCCCACCCTGCGCGTCGTGGTGGCGCTGGGCGCGTTCGCCTGGGCCGCGTGGTGGCCGGTGCTGCGCCAGGTGTACGAGCAGCGCCCGCCCAGCCCGCGACCCGCGTTCGGCCATGGGGCACACTGGTCCGGCGCGGCCGTGCCGGACTTGCTCGGTTGCTACCACGTCAGCCAGCAGAACACCTTCACTGGGCGGCTGACACCGGGGATGTTGGACGACGTCTTCGGCCGGGCCAAACAACTGGCCGAAGTGGACTGAGAACCCGTGGGGTGGTGGCGATGACGAACGGAACACGCCCGCCCGTGCCGTCGCCACCCGCCGGGCCGGGTGTGGTCCGCCCGGTGCTCGGCCTGCTGCGCCGCTGGTGGCCGGTGGGCACGGTGGCAGCGCTGCTCGCGGCGGCCGCGCTGGCGTCCGCCCACTCGTCGATCGGCGCCAGCCGGATTCCGCCTGCTGCCGAGAACGTGCCCTGGGTGCCGGAATATCCGACCGACGTGCCGTCCCCGTCGATCCCGGTCGAGCCGAGAGACGCCGGCGAGGCCACCCAGGCGCACATCCCGCAGTGGATCGCCACCGTGGCGATGGCCCTGCTCGGGCTGGCCATCCTCGCGGCGCTGGGCTACCTCACCTGGATCCTGCTCCGTGGCGCGCTGCGCCGTACCTCGCGGGCTCTGCCGGCGCAGCGGGCCCGGCGTACGGCCGAGGGCACCGCCCGCGAGGTGGTCGCCGCCCTGGACGCCGGCCTCGTCGAGTTGGACGACCAGGCCACCGATCCCCGTGTCGCGGTGATCGCCTGCTGGGTACGTCTGGAGGAGGCGGCCGCCGCGGCAGGTGTGTCCCGGCGTCCCGGCGACACGCCGACCGACCTGGTCACGCGGTTGCTGCGGGGCGACGAGTCGGCCGGAGTCCCGGCGATCGTCAGCGCCGACGTGCTGGCCGAGTTCGCGCACGTCTACCGCGAGGCCCGGTACGCCACCCGCGAGGTCGGCGCGGACACCCGCGACCAGGCCCGTGCCGCTCTGCGGCGGCTGCGTGGCGAACTCACCATCGTCACGACGGCTGCTCCCGAGGTGCCGGCATGAGCGGCGGCGCCAGCATCGACGACCTGCTCACCTTCGAGGAGGAGCGACCGAGGCGCGACGATCGAGGCCAGGGTGGCCGGGCCGGGCGGGTGTTCCGGGCGCTGGCCGGCAACGCAGCTCTGGTGGCCGTGCTCATCGTCGGCCTCCGGGCGGTCGGCCTACAGGTCTCGCTGGCGATCCTGGTCGCCGGGGTGTTCGCCGTGTCCGCGGTACGCCGGGTCGCCGCCGCGCTCGCACCGCCACCGGCGGCGAGGTCCCGCCCTCCGCTCGCCCAGTACGACGACGGCAGCTGGAACTGGGGTGCCCGGGACGCGCTGCGCGCCGCGATCAACGGCTGGGAACTGCCGCTGGACTGGTCCACGACCCGACCCGAACGCTTCACCGAGGTCATCCTGCCCCGGCTCGCGGAACTGGCCGACGAGCGGCTTCGCCTGAAGCACTCCGTGACCCGTGAGTTGGACCCGGTCCGCGCCCGCGCCCTGCTGGGCGACCGGCTGTGGACGTTCCTGGAAACCCCGCCCCGACGCCCCCCGTCGCCGCGCGATCTCGCGGTGATCGTCGCCGAACTGGAGAAGATCTGATGAACGACGTGGACCGGAGCATGCCCGCCGCCGAGGTCGGTCGCCTGGCCCGGGCCGTCCTGGACGCGGTCGGCACCGTCGTGGTCGGCAAGCGCGACGCGTTGGAGTTGGTCCTCGCCGGAATCCTGGCCGGTGGGCACGTGCTCCTGGAGGATCTGCCCGGTCTGGGCAAGACGCTCACCGCGCGTTCCTTCGCGCAGGCGCTCGGGCTGGACTTCCGCCGCCTCCAGTTCACCCCGGACCTGCTCCCCGCCGACGTCACCGGCTCGTTCCTCTACGACCAGCGCAACGGCGACTTCACCTTCCGCGCGGGGCCGGTCTTCACCAACCTGCTCCTCGCCGACGAGATCAACCGGACGCCGCCGAAGACCCAGTCCGCGCTGCTCGAGGCCATGCAGGAGAAGCAGGTCTCGGTCGAGGGTGTGACGTACAAGCTGGACGAACCCTTCCATGTGCTGGCGACCGCCAACCCCATCGAGTACGAGGGCACCTACCCGCTGCCCGAGGCGCAGCTCGACCGGTTCCTGCTGCGGGTCTCCTTCGGCTACCCGCAGCAGGAGGAGGAGTGGGAGGTGCTGCGCCGCCGGATGGGCCGCCGTCGCGAGGAGGCGGACATCAAACCGGTGGTGGACGCCGCCACCCTGCGGGCGATGCAGGCCGCCCTGGAGGACGTGGTGGTGGAGGACTCGATCGGCCGGTACATCGTGGCGCTCACCGCGGCCACCCGGGAACACCCGTCGGTGCTGGTCGGCGCCTCGCCGCGTGGCTCGTTGGCGCTGCTGCTGCTGTCCCGGGTACGCGCGGTGTTCGACGGCCGGGACTACGTGGTGCCGGAGGACGTCAAGGAGGTCGCCGCGCCCGCCCTCGCCCACCGGATCACCCTGCGCCCCGAGATGTGGCTCCGCCGCGTCGACCCGGCGTTCGTGGTCGGTGAGGTGTTGGAGGCGACGCCCGCCCCGGCCAGTGGCGCCCTGCCCAGCTACGCCGCCGGCGGGCTCCGCCACTGATGTCCGGCCCGACCGCGTCCGCGCCGCGATCCACCGAGCAGGAGTCGACCGCCGGCTGGGCGCCCACCCCTGCGCTCGGTCGCGCCGTGCTGCTTGCCGGCCTGCTGCTGGTGGCGGGGGTGCTGCTGGGACGCGTCGACCTCGTCGTGCTGGCGGCGCCGTTCGCGCTGGGCACCGCGTACGCCCTGCGTCGCCGGCCCACCGCGCTGCCGCAGGTCTGGATCACCAGCGCGGAGGACGGCCCGCTGGTCGAGGGCGGCGAGGTGTCGGCGGCGGTAGGTGTCGGCAACCCGGACACTGTCGACTACGACGTCGTGGTGGTGCGGTCGCGGGTCTCGCCGTGGCTGCGGATCAGCCGTGCCGGCTTCGCCAGCACCGAACCCGCCGACGCGCCGCCGCCCGCCGAGACCTCGACCGCTGCCGGCAGGGGACGTTCGGTCGCCGATCGGCCGTTCGTGACGTCGGTGCCCGCCGAGGCGGCGGTGGACCTGGAACTGGCCGGGCGGGCTCTGCGCTGGGGTCGGCACCCCGTCGGACCGGCCGGGGCGCGGGTCGCCGCGGCGGGGGGCCTGCTGGTGTCCCGTGCGGTGATCACCGAACCGGTCGGGGTGCGGGTCTACCCGCGTACCGAGCCGTTCGAGGCGGTGGAGGCGATGCCCCGCGCCGCCGGTCTGGTGGGCGCGCACCACTCCCGCCGTCCCGGAGAGGGCGGCGAACTGGCCGGGGTGCGGGTCTTCGCCCCGGGCGACCGGCTCCGACGCGTCGACTGGCGGGTGTCGCTGCGGGCCCGGCAGTTGCACGTGGCGGCCACGCTGTCCGACCGCGACGCGGAGGTGGTGGTCTTGCTCGACGTGCTCGCCGAGGCGGGCCGTTCCGGCGGGGTGGACGGTGCCGCGTCCGTGCTGGACACCACCGTGCGGGCCACCGCCGCGATCGCCGAGCACTACCTGCACCGGGGAGACCGGGTGTCGCTGCTGGAGTACGGGCCGGGAGCCCGCCGGCTGCGCCCCGCCGCCGGCCGCCGGCAGTACCTGACGGTGCTGGAGTGGCTGCTCGACGTACGCGCCGAGGCTGCCCAGCACGAGCCGTACGACCAGGTTTTCGGCCCGCAGTTGCTCTCCTCGGACGCGTTGGTGGTCGTCCTCACCCCGCTGCTGGACGAGCGTTCGGCGCAGATGCTGGCGCGGCTGGCCCGCGCCGGCCGGTTCGTGGTGGCGGTCGACACACTGCCGGCGGACCTGACGCCGCCGAAGGACCGGGGTTGGGCCGAGGTGGCGTACCGCCTGTGGCGACTGGACCGGGAGACCATGATCGGGCAGCTCCGTGAGCACGGCGTACCCGTCGTGCGCTGGGCCGGCGCGGGCAGCCTCGACCAGGTGCTGCGGGACGTGGCGCGGCTGGCGACGGCCCCGAGGGTGGGTGGCCGGTGAGCGCGAGGAGTGAGCCGGGTCTGCGAGCCCCGCAGTCGCGAACGACAGGAGCGCGATGAACGCCATCGTGGAGCGGGCGCGGGCTGCTCAGGACGCCGTGGCCCGGATCAGCGCCGTTCCGCTGCTGGTGCGGGCCGCGATCTTCGTCACGACGCTGGTCGGGTTCGCGGTGGCGTTCCCCGCCGAGGTGTTGACCGGTCGGCCGCTGCTGTTCCTGGCGGTGGCCGCGCTGCTGCCCGCGGTGGGTCCGCGGCGGTTGTGGCCCACCTTCGCGGCGCTGGTGATGGCCGGTGGCTGGTTGCTCGCCACCGACGGCTACGGCCGACCGGTGGCATTGTGGCGGCTGCTCGCCGTCGCCGCGCTGCTGTACCTGGGGCACTCCCTGTGCGCGCTGGCGGCGCTGCTGCCCTACGACGGGGTGGTGGACCCGGAGCTGATCACCCGGTGGTTGCTGCGGGCGGCGGCGGTGCTGCTGGGTACGGCCGTGCTCGGGGTGCTGCTGTTGCAGGTGGCGGGGCTGGGCGGGGAGACCGGGCACCAGTGGGTGACGGTGCTGGGGCTGCTGGTGGCGGTGGGTGTCGCCGCGTTGCTGGGCTGGCTGCTGCGGCGTAGGTGAACCTGTGATGCGGCAGGGTTACGCAGGTCACAGGGGTTGTGTTCCGTCACAGATGGGGGGCGCGAGCGGGATTACCTGAGGAGGGCGGGGAAAGATATATGACGTGAATCCGAAGCGGATCCTTGTGGTGGGTGCCGGGCACGTCGGTCTCTACGCCGCCCTGCGCCTGTCGAAGAAGCTCAGCTCCCGTGAGGCTGAGGTCATTGTCGTGGACCCCCAGCCCCACATGACCTACCAGCCGTTCCTCCCCGAGGCCGCGGCGGGGAACATCTCCCCCCGGCACGCCGTGGTGCCGCTGCGCCGCGAGCTGCGCCGGTGCACGGTGGTGGCGGGGGCGGTGACGCGTGTCGAGCACGACCGCAAGGTGGCGACCGTGCAGCCGATCGTCGGCCCGGCCCGGGAGATCGCGTACGACCACGTGATCGTCGCGCCGGGTTCGGTGTCTCGGACGCTGCCGATTCCGGGCCTGCACGAGCAGGGCATCGGGTTCAAGACCATCGGTGAGGCGATCTACCTCCGTAACCACGTGCTGGACCGGCTGGACGTCGCGGCCGTGACCCCGGATGCGGAGGTCCGTCGCTCGGCGTTGACCTTCACGTTCGTCGGCGGCGGGTACGCGGGCATCGAGGCGCTCGCCGAGATGGAGGACATGGCCCGCGACGCCCTGCGCTACTACCCGGAGCTGAAGCCGGAGGACATGCGCTGGGTGCTCGTCGAGGCGACCCAGCGGGTGCTGCCCGAGGTCGACCGGGACATGGGCGCCTACACGGTGCAGCAGCTCATGAAGCGCAACATGGACATTCGGCTGGACACCCGCCTGGAGTCCTGTGTCGACGGGGTGGTCAAGCTCTCCGACGGGGACAGCTTCCGGTCCGACACGATCGTCTGGACGGCGGGTGTGAAGCCGTCGCCGATGCTGGACGCGACGGACTTCCCGCGTGACGAGCGCCGACGGGTCACCTGCATCCCCACCCTCCAGGTGGTCGACGGTGACCGGGTCGTCGAGGGCGCGTGGAGCGCCGGTGACTGTGCGGCCGTGCCGGACCTGACCAAGGAGCCGGGCAACTTCTGCTCGCCGAGCGCGCAGCACGCCGTGCGTCAGGCGGCGCGGATGGCCGACAACATCGTCGCGGTGATCCGGGGTCGCGAGCCGGTCAACTACAAGCACAAGCACGCTGGCAGCGTCGCCAGCCTCGGCCTGCACAAGGGCGTCGCCCAGGTGTACGGCATCAAGCTGACCGGCTGGCCGGCCTGGTTCATGCACCGGACGTACCACATGAGCCGGATTCCCTCGTTCAACCGCAAGGTCCGCGTCGTGGTGGACTGGTCGCTGGCGTTCTTCCTCAAGCGTGAGGTCGTCGCGCTGGGTCAGCTCCACGACCCCCGCGAGGAGTTCGTCGAGGCGTCCCAGCCGGTAGACGCTCCGCGCGTCTGACCAGACCGTGACGAAAGGGCCCCTCCGCGAAGGAGGGGCCCTTTCGCGCTGTCCGGGGTGGGTCAGACCTTCCAGGTCCACGCGTCGGCGATCCTGGTGGCCGGGCCGTAGAGCTGCTCCAGGGTGGTCTTGAGACTCGCCGCGTGTGGGGCATCGTCGGCAAGTGCCACGCAGGACGCGCCCCAGAAGTCCGCGTCCTTCGCGGCCTGCCGGCGCTGCTCGTCACCGATGGCCGGCTGGCCGCCGCGGCGGGCGACGTCGGCCAGCAGCGCCGAGGTGGGTTGCGTGAAGGTGCCCATGGCGGCGGTGCCATCGCGCCCGTACGGGCCGATGAAGAACCCCTCGGGCAGGCCGAACCCGGCGTCGGCGGCGGCCGCCCAGCGCATCGGCCACGGCTCCTGGGGAGTGGGCAGCGGCACCGGGACCAGCACACCACCGGGCTCGACGCACTGCTGCCAGTGCCCTGCGGTGATGAACTCCGGCACGGCGGGCCGCCCGGCCGTGGGCAGCGGGGTCGGGAAGATCGGCAGCAGAGCCGCGACGACGGCCAGCGGTACCAGCCGGCGCGCCCGTCCGGTGCCGCGCAGCGCCCGGTCGACGGCGAGGGTCAGCAGCGTCGCCACGATCGGGAGCAGCGCCAGGCCGAACCGCATCGGCAGCGCGCCGTCCACCACCGGCAGGCCGTCCAGCAGGGCGTACGGGCCGGGCAGCGCGGTGCGGGTGCCGCCGAGCACGACCTCCGGGCCGAGCGAGAGTGCGCCCATCACGAGGGCCGCCACCACGCACGGGAGCACGATCCGGCGTCGCCCGGCCCAGATCGCGCAGGCGGCGGTGACCAGCAGCAGGGGCCAGCCGAGGAAGCTGTTGTACTCGGCCGGGCCGGTGGTGAGCCGGGACGCCTCGTCGCTGCCGGCGACCGACAGCGGGGAGACCGCCCACCAACTGCTCAGGTCGGCCGAGAAGTAGGCCGGGCTGAACATGCCGTCGGCGACGCCCTGCGGTCCGGCGAACTGGAACCACAGCGGGTAGGCGAGCACCAGCAGCGCCAGGCCGGCGGCGATCGCCAGCCCGCCGGCGAACCCGGGCAGCGCCCGCCGGGCGAGGTCCCGGTCCGCGACGGCGTAACCGACCGCCATCACCAGCAGCGTGGCGGCGCAGAGGAAGAGCACCTCCTCGCCGACGAACACCTGCGCGGTGACGGCGGCCGCCAGTCCTACGGCGGAGCTGACCATCCGCCGTCCGTCGGGGCCGACCGAACCGGCGCGCCCGGTCCCGTCGAGTGTCGTGGGCCCTGGATCGGACGCCCGCAGCAGCCGTACCACCAGCCAGACGATGACCGGTACCAGCCACTGCGCCGTCATGTGCAGGTGACTGTTGGTCTGCGAGACCATGCCGGGACCGAAGCCGCACAGGCTCCCGCCGAGCGCGGCGGCGAGGCGACGGACGCGCAATGTCCGGTGGAACAGCAGGTACCAGGCGAGGGCGGTGCCGGCCAGGTTGGCGGCGGAGAGCAGCGCGAAGGTGGTGGGCGCACCGAACAGCAATGTGACGGGCGCGCAGAGCACGCCGAGCGCGATGACCGTGGTGTTGGCCATCAGGTTGATCCCGTCCGGGGCGTTGAGCCGGTCGGTCAGCAGGTGGAAGTCACCGAGCAGCGCTCTCGCGTCGACCGCCAGGAACCATTCGTAGAGCGTCTGGTCCTCGGGATTGAGCGCCAACGTGCGCCCACCCGGGTCGGGCCACAGCCCGTGGGTCAACCAACCGGCCAGTGCCACCCAGACGAGGGCGACCAGAAGGTCCGTCCGGTGGCGGCGGATGCCGGTGCGCAGCCGTACGGCCCGGGTGGTGCCCTCGACCCTATCGGCGAGGCGGATGGCCTGGTCAGGGGCGGCATCGGGTGCCGTCGGGGCTGTGCTGCTCACGGCATCGACCCTAGGTGACTGGTGTTAAACGGAAGAACCACGTGCCGTGTTGGCAAAAACACGGTTGTGCTGGTCTCTGGCCGCCGTGCTGCGTCCGACGAGGGTCGCGGCGGCCCTCCGGATCCCATAATTAACACCAGTCACCTAGTAGCAGTACTAGCCCAGACCGCTGGACTCGGATCGGGGGACGCCGCCGCGCGAGAGGGCAGCTCAGAAGCGGTTGATGCTGACCACGCTCTTGGCCTCGCAGAGGTTGCGGTGGACAGAGACGCAGCTTGTAAGGCCCCTGTCCACGAACTGGATCGAGCCGTCGGAATAATAAAGGGCCACACCCCGGTCGCCCGCGCTGATGTATACAGCGTTGGAGAGGTTGACTGGGATTTTGCCCGAGCCAGCAAAGCACCAGGGGCCGTTCGCGGCATCGATGCGGGTCGCGGCGGAGGTGCACTGGCTGATGTAGGTCGCGTGTGCGGCGGTCGGCATGACGATGACCGCTACCGCTGTCGTGGCGATCGCCACACCAGCCGTGCGCAGGGAGCGCAGCCAGGAAGCCTTACGGTTCATGAGGTTTCTCCTCTGGTAGGGATGGACTCAGCAACGCGTCCACTCCAGGAACGGTTCGCCAAGTCGACTATGAAGTGCCCCACATGCCTTGCGGAGGCCGAGAACCGCCAGGCCAGGCAGCTGGACGTGGAAGAGGTGGGCTCGTCGTCGCGCTACACGACCGCGCAGGTCTAGAACCTGACCCGCACCGGTGACAGCGCGCGGGCTACGGCCGAGGCGAACCCGTGAGAGAGCAACAGCAACGACGAGCCCTCGTTCTGACCGACCGGGCCGTGATGGCGCGCGCCGAGCAGCAGTGTTCGACGCGCGCGGTGGTCGCCGCGTCCATCAGCCACCCGGCCTGTATCCGGGCATCGAGCCGGACGAAGACCTCGCCAACCAGCTCTACGGGCTACGCGACTGGTTGACCGAGCGCCGCCGCCCACTACCGGATCACCTCAAGATCTGGCTCCGCGACCTCGCCCGTGAAACCTGATCCACAAGACAGGCCCTAATGCGGTCAGCCTGGCGGGGTACGCCGGGCCGCCACCCACCGGCTACGGTGACACTGCACCATGCGTGTCGACGCGCGGGTGCCACCTGCCCGGGTGGTGGAACGGCAGACACGGCTGCCTTAAAAGCGGCTGCCGAAAGGCGTGCGGGTTCGACCCCCGCCCCGGGCACCAGTCGTCCACGGCCTCGCGTTCCCATCCGTGATCACCAGGAGTGGGTCGGGCAGTTTACTCTTGAAGTGCACGTTCACGTGCAAACGACCCCCTGAGGGAGGCCAGACAGTGAAGACCTCGAACCCGGTGCTCGCCCGGCTCGGCCAGGCGGCCGAGCGGGAGCGCTCCGCCGGGTACGCACCGACCGGGCCGTACGGACAGCCCGGCATTCCGCAGCAGTACCCGTCCCAGGCCGGCTACCCGGCCGCACCGCCCACGGTGGCGCCCATGACCGTCGACGACGTGGTCGTCAAGACGGTCGCCCTACTCGGCGTCCTCGGCATCACCGCCGCGGCAGCCTGGGTGCTCGTGCCCGACGCGCTTCTCGGTCTCGTCTGGGGCGGCGCGGCGGTCGTCGGCCTGGTACTCGGCTTGATCATCTCGTTCTCCCGGATGGCCAACCCGGCGCTCGTCATCGCGTACGCGGTGGTCGAGGGCGTCTTCGTCGGCATAGTCAGCAAGGCGTTCGAGACCTTCTACGACGGCATCGTGCTCCAGGCCTCCGTGGCGAGCTTCGGCATCTTCTTCGTGATGACGATCATCTACAAGGCGAAGATCATCCGGGCCACCCCGGTCTTCGTCAAGGTCGTGACCTCGGCCATCGTCGGCCTCGCCGCCGTCATGCTGATCAACCTGGTGCTGGCGCTGTTCGGCATCAACACGGGTCTGCGGGACGGCAGCCCGCTGGCCATCGGTTTCAGCCTCGTCTGCATCGTGGTCGCCTCGCTGAGCTTCGTGCTCAGCTTCAAGGAGATCGAGGACGGCGTCCGGATGGGCCTGCCGCAGCGCTACTCCTGGGTCGCCGCGTTCGGCATCCTGGTCAGCCTGGTCTGGCTCTACATCGAGATCCTGCGCCTGCTGAGCTACTTCCAGGGCGACGACGACTGACCTCGTCCGTCCCACGACCGGCGCCCGCTCCCGCTTCCCGTGGGGCGGGCGCCGTCGTCCGCGCCGTTTCGCCGCCGCCGGGCCGCCCTTGGCAGAGTGACTGCCAGGGGTACGCGGGCGATGGAGGCGACGGTGCGCAGTAACAACCCGGTGCTCAACCGGCTGGACGAGACCGGCCGGTTGGAGTCCCGGGTGGTCAGTTCCCGCGATGTCGAGCCGATGACCGTCGACGACGTGTCGGTGCGTACCGTCGGACTGCTCCTGCTTACTGGCGCGACCGCCGCGCTGTCCTGGGCGGTGGTGCCCGACGCGGTGTGGCTGGGGGCGGCCCTGGCCGGCACCGCCCTGGCCTCGATCGTGCTGGTCCTGGTCATCTCGCTGCGGGGGATCACCAACCCGGTGCCGATCGTCGGCTACGCGATCCTCCAGGGGCTGCTGCTCGGGGTGGCCAGCCGGGCCTTCGAGCAGGTCTACCCGGGGATCGTCGTGCAGGCGGTGGCCGGCACCTTCGGCGTCTTCCTCGGCATGGCCGCGCTGTACCGGGCCCGGGTGATCCGCGCCACGCCCCGGCTGGCCCGCCTGGTGATCGGCACGCTCCTCGGCATCGCCGTGCTGAGCGTGGTCAACCTCGTGTCGTACCTGATCTCCGGACGGCCGGGCCTGGCGGTCTACAGCGTCAGCGGGGAGGTCGGCTGGCTGCCGTACGCCTTCTCGGTCGTGGCGATCATCGCCGGCGCGTTCAGCTTCATTCTCGACTTCGACCTGGTCGAGCGGTCGGTGCGCGACGGCCGACCCCGCCGGTACGCGTGGCTGAGCGCGTTCGGCCTGGTGACCGGTTTGGTGTTCCTCTACTGGCAGCTGCTGCGACTGCTCAGCTACCTGCGCCGCTGACCGGTCCCCCGGCTGGTGGCGTACGCCGGCCGTAGACTCGGCGCGGTGAGCGCAGCGGAGTTGGACAAGGCCGTACAGCTGCTGGTCCGTCAGGTCGGGCACTGGGAGCAGCCGCGCTGGGCGGCGACGGCGCCCACCGGCAACGTGCCCCGCACCGACCTGGTGCACCGGCTGGCGCAGGAGATCGCCAATTTGGCCGCCGACGCCGAGGGCATACCGCGCCGGACGGTGCCGCGGCTGAACAACGACCTGGCGCTGCCCGACCAGGTGCGGGTGGTGACGGCGGACCTGCTGGCCGCCGGGGCCGACGCCGAGGTGCTGGCGCGGGCCGCCGCCGAGGTGACGGCGACCCGCAACGCGCTCTGACTACGGCTCAGCTCAGCCGTTCGAGCACCGGGCTCAGCTCAGCCGTTCGAGCACCGGGCTCAGCTCAGTCGTTCGAGCACCATGGCCATGCCCTGGCCGCCACCGACGCACATGGTCTCCAGGCCGATCGTCTTGTCGTGCCACTCGAGGGCGTTGAGCAGGGTGCCGGTGATCCGGGCGCCGGTCATGCCGAACGGGTGGCCGACCGCGATCGCGCCGCCCATGACGTTGAGCTTCTCCTCGGGGATGCCCAACTGGCGGTAGGAGGGGATGACCTGGGCTGCGAACGCCTCGTTGATCTCGACCAGGTCGACGTCACCGATGGTCATGCCGGCCCGGCGCAGCGCCTGCTTGGACGCCTCGACCGGTCCGAGGCCCATGATCTCCGGCGACAGCGCGGTCACGCCGGTGGAGACGATCCGGGCCAGCGGGGTCAGGCCCAGCTCCTCGGCCCGCTGGGCGCTCATCACGACGACGGCGGCGGCGCCGTCGTTGAGCGGGCAGCAGTTGCCCGCGGTGATCCGGCCGTCGGGGCGGAACACCGGCTTCAGGCCGGCGACCGCGTCGAGGGTGACGCCGGGTCGGGGGCCGTCGTCGGTGCTGACCATGGTGCCGTCCGGCGTGGTGACCGGGGTGATCTCCCGGGCCCAGAAACCGTCGGCGATGGCCTTCTCGGCGAGATTCTGGCTGCGTACGCCGAACTCGTCCATGTCGGCGCGGGTGACGTCGTACACCTGGGCCAGGTTCTCCGCGGTCTGCCCCATCGTCAGGTAGATGTCCGGCAGGTCGCCGGTGTCGCGCGGGTCGGTCCACGTCTCGGCGCCGCCCTGCGCGCGGCGCTTCGAGCGCTCGGCGGCGGACGCGAACCGCGGGTTCTCCCAGCCGCCGCCGACCAGCGCCTGTGCCTCCGGCGGCAGGCCGTCGGAGCTGCCCCGGGCGTACCGGGAGACCATCTCGACCCCGGCGGAGACGAACACGTCGCCCTCCCCGGCGCGGATCGCGTGCAGGGCCATCCGTGTGGTCTGCAACGAGGAGGCGCAGTAGCGGGTCAGCGTGGCGCCGGGCACGGTGTCCAGGCCGAGTAGGGTGGCCACCACGCGGGCCATGTTGAAGCCCTGCTCACCGCCGGGCAGGCCGCACCCGAGGTAGATGTCGTCGATGGTGGTCGGGTCGAGCTGGGGGACCTTGTCGAGGGCGGCCTGGACGATGGTCGCGGCGAGGTCGTCGGAGCGGACATCGCGCAGGGAGCCCTTGTGCGCCCGGCCGATGGGGGAGCGGGCGGTAGCGACGATGACGGCGTCGCGGGACGACTCAATCGGCATGGGCCAACGTTAACCCGCCGGTAACATGGCGCGGAAGAAGCGGACCCGGCGGGAAATGTCACCCTTGCCGGGCGTGCTCTAGACGATCTATTCCAAGGGGGTCAGTGGTCGTATGCGGTCAGGGACCGTAGGACTGGCTGGTTGGTGTGCCAGTT